>JANNJI010000618.1:0-1570 GCA_031405795.1 Gammaproteobacteria bacterium | reverse complement strand
GCCTGGAATTTCCCCATGTCTATTTGATCGGTTGGGAAGAAAATTTATTGCCGCACCGCAACAGCATTGAGACCGATAACATCGAAGAGGAACGTCGTCTGGCCTACGTCGGCATCACCCGCGCACAAAAAACCCTGACGTTGACTTACAGCCAGCAACGTAAACGTTTCGGTGAAACAGCCGATTGCACCCCGAGTCGATTCCTGACCGAATTACCCGAGGACGATATTCAATGGCTCAAGGGGGATGAACAAAAAGACCCGGTGGAACAGCAGCAGCGTGGTGCGGCCTATTTGCAGCAGATGCGTGCGATGTTGAACAAGGGTAATGCCTAACGCTATTAATGTACCCCAATAAAAAAGGCGGCCAACTGGCCGCCTTTTTCACGTACTACCACAGCAAATTACTTGCTCTGTGCCACCATAAAATCCACCGCCGCCTTCACCGCCTCATCCGATTGCGTGCTGCCGCCTTTGGGTGGCATCATCCCGGCTTTACCTTGGTAACCTTTTATCGCATGGTCATACAAGGTCTTGTTACCTTGGGCGATGCGCGCCTTCCAGGCACCCTTATCACCTGATTTTGGCGCGCCTGCCGCACCTGTGCCGTGACAGGCAAAACAGGATGCTTGATATATCTGTTGGCCATCAATCTTCGCACCGGCCGCCGCCGGGGCCTGCGCCACACCGGTTATTTCAATCTTGCCGACCGGCTCAATCTGCTTCTCGATCTTGGCTTGAACGGTTGGATCCGCGCTGGGATCGTTGCGGTCCCCCACAATCATCTTGGCCGCCACCATGATCACGATCATGAAGACAAACAACCCGCCAATCACTATTACTATCGTACGCACCAATGTAGAATCTTGCTCACTCACGCTTTAACCCTCATTTATAGTTAATTAACCTTAACCGCTCTGACCCGGCAGTCCCAAAAAAGTCGCTCAGTATACCGGGAAATCCACCCTAGAAAAATGAGCAGCACATATCTTAATATAGATACGCCTGGACGCGCCTTAGCGTCCGGGAGTAAGCTTACCGACCTAAAAATGCGCCCGTAGCTCAGATGGATAGAGTGTCGGCCTCCGAAGCCGAAGGTCACAGGTTCGACTCCTGTCGGGCGCACCATATTAGCAGTTCACTGTCACAGTTACCGCCCCCTTCCCTGGCATGCGAGCCGCCTGCGCCGGGACTACCACGATCCCTTTTGGGCCTTCGGTTAAACTAACCTGATGTAACACACCAACTGTTGTAACACCGATTTTTCCTGCCTAACTATTTTTCCCTTGGCTTGCTTGAGCGGTCACTTTCTGAAATTATGTACTTTCTAAATATGCTGACATTTGCACTTTGTTTAATTCCACATGCTGCCTTTTTTACTGGTGCAGGTGACTACCTCGCTAGTGCTGCGACAAATTAATTTTTTCACTCTCCGACGCAGGATCGCTGCGGAAGGGGAAGCGGGGGTGGGATTGGAGAAACCCCGTGTAAAAAAAACGGGTTGGTAGACCGGGGCGGCCCAGCCGCCCAAGGTCTGGAAAAGCAAAAAACCCTCCCCAAAGTTTAGTTTA
>JANNJI010000617.1:0-1146 GCA_031405795.1 Gammaproteobacteria bacterium | reverse complement strand
AGTAATAAACCAAATTGTCGTTATGTTCATTCTGGTGATGTTGGCCGGTATTGGATTTTATACGCTGCACACCATGCAGGGATCTGCTGACCAGATGGGACAGGGCAAAGATGTGGTGGCGGATATTCTACCGCCCCCACTGTATCTGATTGAAGCACAACTGGTCAGTTATGACTTGTTGCAAGCAGGTGCCACGGAACGACGATCGTTGATCGATAAGCTGCATGCCCTCAAAAAAAATTACGATGATCGCAACGTTTTCTGGGAAGGCAGCCGTCTTGATGAAGGTCTCGCGTCCAGCCTCCTGGGGGAACAACGTACGCATGCCGATCTATTCTGGAAAGAGGCAATGGTAAATTTCATTCCTGCCGTTCAGGCAAATAATCTACAGGCGGCAAACCTCTCGGCACCTATCCTTCGTCGTCATTATGAAGCGCACCGCAAAGGCGTGGACGCAACCGTCAGCATCGCTAATAAATATGCTGGCGACAAGCTTGGTGTCCTGGCATCAACTGCACACCAGGGGTACTGGTTACTGGGTATTGCCGCTTGTTTGGGTTGTGTACTTGTGTTGCTGTTGGCGGTACCTACCGTCAAACGTATTTATCGTAGTCTGCATGAAGCGGGTGCCGCCGCCGCTGCGATTTCCGCCGGCGATCTTACCTACGTTATGACGATCACCGGTAAGGATGAAATCGGTGAGTTGTTAACAAAACTTTCTATGATGCGAGATAACTTGCGCAGTTTGATCAGCCAAGTGACTAATGCCGTTATGCAATTGACTGCGGCTGCTGAGCAAATGAGTTCCATTACCGAGCAGACCAGTCAAGGTGTCAGACAGCAGCAAAGTGAGACAGATCAAGTTGCGACGGCAATGAATGAGATGTCATCAACAGTGCAGGAAGTGGCGCGCAATGCAGCAGCGGCTGCCAATGCAGCACAGCAGGCAACAGCAGAAACCGGCAAAGGGAAACAAGTGGCCAATGAGACTATCACCGCGATAGACGAATTAGCCACGGGTATGGAAAGAGCGGGTGTCGTCATACAGAAATTGGAGCAAGATAGTACCAGCATCAGCGTAGTATTAAATGTCATTAAGTCAGGTGGCAGCTCAGACATCGGGCGGTTCACAGCACATCGCCGAGG
>JANNJI010000616.1:0-5525 GCA_031405795.1 Gammaproteobacteria bacterium | reverse complement strand
TCGATTTTGTCGAAACAGATCGCTATGTCATCGATTGGCAAAATGACGTGCAATTGGGGAAACATAATGTACTGACCGCGGGTATCATGCTCTCTGACGAGAACACCGCCTATGCCTCCGCTTTTAGTGCATTCAACGTCGACACCACCGTCGGCGCGGTGTTTATCCAAGATATTTTGGAACATCGCGCGCACAAATTAGTAATCGGTGCGCGCCATACTGAACATGAGACCTTTGGCACACACACTACCTGGAACCTGGAATACGGGTATAGTTTTAACAATCAACTCAAACTGATCCTGGCGAACAATAGCGGTTTCCGTGCGCCTGATAGTACCGATCGCTTTGGTTTTGGCGGCAATATCAACCTGCGGCCGGAAACCTCTGTCAACAGTGAAATCGGCCTGCGTTATCACATCACGCCACAACAACGCCTTGAGTTAAACGCTTTTCATAATAAAATTGATAATCTTTTTCGCTACAATAACGTCAGCGAAGAATTAGAAAATATCAACAAAACAGAAATAAAAGGCATTGAAGCCTTGTATGGTTTCACTGCGCAACAGTGGGTATTTCGTGCCAATGCAGTGGTGCAAAATCCCCATGACATATCCAACAACAGACAACTCGTACGTCGCGCCAAACACATATACAACGTCTATGGTGGTTATAAAACCGATTCCTCTGATACCGGCCTGAACATCACATACAGCAGTAACCGTCCGGATTTTGATCCTGTCACCTTCAATAACATCTATGATGATGCGTACACTCTGTTAAATCTGACCAGTCGTTATCAATTCACCCGGAAATTAGCCCTGGCCGGGCGTATCGAAAACCTTACGGATGAAAACTATGAGCTGGCCGCCGGTTATAACACCCCGGGTCGCAGTTTATTTTTAGAATTGCAATACCACCTGGATCAATAACACAGCATGTCACGTTTGTTGACCGCCTGTCTGGTAACATCTTTCACTGCCCATGCAGTTATTCTGCTGCCATGGGCAGTACGCTCGCCTACCTTGGCGCTGACCAGTACTGAGACGGCACCCATATTATTGAACGTGACACTCAATGATAACAATAACCAAGATCATGCAACTGGCAAACAACCCGGCCAACAATCTCAACCACCGCGCCGACGATTCGTTACTCAACATCTCACTCAATTACATACTGACGTTACGCCTCACGAAAGCACCCGACTACAACAGGCAACACCCACTGTCGTGGCTAATGCGTCGCTGCAAGACAACATCATCCGTAGCAAGGTGATGTCGCATGTACAAACAGACTTTTCCGAACATTTCTACTATCCTATGCTGGCACGGCGTAAAGGCTGGCAAGGGAACGTATTAATTGGCTTCTGGGTTGAGGCTAATGGCGCCATCAGCAACGCGCGGATCACCCAGGGTTCTGGTTATCCGCTCTTGGATGAATCCGCCTTAACCGCGCTGCAAAAATTACAACGCGTACCCCATGCCACTGAATGGTTAAACGGGACACGCATTGAACTGAGTCTACCGGTGTTATTTCGTTTGCAAGGAAGTTAATCATGGGCCATCGCCTCTCAAAAATTTATACCCGCACCGGCGATGACGGCACGACCGGCCTGGGTGATGGCATGCGGGTACGGAAAAATGATCCGCGTGTCGAGGCCTATGGGACGGTTGATGAATTGAACAGCCATGTCGGGGTGGTGCTGGCGCAGTCCCTGCCTGACACTGTGCGGCATTGCCTGGTGGCGATACAACATGATCTCTTTGATCTCGGCGGTGAATTATGTCTGCCGGATCATCATCCGATAAACCAAAGTTATTGTTTGCGGCTTGAACAACAGATTGATCGATTCAATGCAGACCTGCCGGCGTTAAAAGAATTTATTTTACCCGCCGGTAGTCTCGGCGCGGCGCATTGTCATGTGGCCCGCACCGTGTGTCGCCGTGCAGAACGTTGTCTTGTTACCCTGCAAGAACAGCATCCCGTCAGCGGTGACGTGCTTACCTATTTAAATCGCTTGTCGGATTTACTATTCGTGCTGGCGCGGATCTGCGCACGCCATGAGAACGGCCAGGAAGTCTTGTGGCAGCCGGGGTCTCAACAAAGAATAATTTTCTCATTTGCTGACTATCGTCTGCAGGAACGAAAAAAACAGGATAAAAGCAATCATCACCAGGATATGATGGAAAATATCCATCACTTTGTTGAACAGCCTTATACGGCGTTCATGCCGGGTAAGTTGTGTTATAAAATGATTCGATATATTCATGGCACTCCTCTTAATTGCACAATTCGCACAATCCATTCCTGCTATATTTGGCCCAGCGTGCCGTCCCTGGCTTACCCCCGTCCCTAAACGCGCCGGTATTCACTGGTTGGATGTATTACACCATTGGTTTGTGGCGTCATAGCGCGATGAATCATGCTCAGCGGCGATCCATTCTGATGAATTATGGCAAGTGGCAAGAAACCATTGCATGACACAAAAGTTGTGTTAGCTTAGGGGGAAACAACACGTGGACTTAAGATTATGCATAAAACAATCGCCATCGTCGAAGATGAACCGGCCATTCGCCAGAACTACGCGGATGCCTTAAAAAAACAGGGCTACCAGGTTGAACAATACAGCAGCCGCAAGGAGGCCAGCGAGTCTTTCAATAAGCGCCTGCCCGATCTGGCGCTGTTGGACATCGGCTTAAAAGATGACGTTGACGGTGGTTATGAGTTATGCCGCAGCCTGCGTGCCCGGTCTCCGACCTTACCCATTATTTTTTTAACTGCCCGTGACAGTGATCTGGATGCTATCTCCGGTCTGCGCCTGGGTGCGGATGACTACCTGACCAAGGACATCAGCCTGCCAAATTTATGTGCACGCATCAGCGCCTTCTTCCGTCGTATCGAGGCGTTGCAGCAACCCAGCCAGGTCGATGAAATCATTCAACGCGGTCATTTGACCTTGGACATGAATCGATTCGTGATCAAATGGAAAGAGCAAGCCGTGGATCTCACCTTAACGGAATTTTGGGTGATTCACTCGCTGGCCTTGCGCCCCGGCCATGTCAAAAACCGCGATCAGCTGATGGGCGACGCCAAGATTGTGGTTGATGATGCGACGATCACTTCACACGTTAAACGCATTCGCAATAAATTCATCAAACTGGACAGCAGCTTTGATCGCATCGACACGGTGTACGGCATGGGTTATCGCTGGTTAGATACCTGACTTACTATGTTCAAACCACTGCCGACGGGTCTGCGCCTCAGTATACGTACCAAGCTGCTGCTCGTCTCGACCACTTTACTGATCATTCCGTGGGTGGGCACCCAATACATTCAAGAGATGGAAGATTATCTGCGCCAGCAACAAGAAGAGGCCTTGTTGACACGCACCCAAACCGTTGCCTCGGTGTTACAAGGCAATTCAGAGCGGTTTGCCATTCAGACCACCGCCCCTCTGCCGACCCGCAGTGTGCAACACCTGTATGTACGGCCGCTCAATAATGCCGTGCAATTGGATGGTTATCTGGATGAATGGCAGCAATACGCGGATCGTACCCAACACTTTGACCAATCCCACGCCCTCATCGGCAATGAAACAACCTCGCAAAGTTTTGCGCTGCAAGTGGGTGGTGACCAGAAATATCTTTATATCGCCATCAAAGTAACAGACCAGCACATTGTTTATCATCGACCCGGCAGTCACAATCGCGAAGATGGCGACCATTTAATTATTGCACTGGAGAACAACGACGGTGAGTTTGTAAAATATATTATCTCCACCATTGCTCCGGGTTGGGTAAACGCCTATCGCCGCCTGGAGACATTACCTGACGAAGACGCATCATATGAAACCGAAGTGCGGATCAAAGGCAGTTGGCAGCACGCCAACGATGGTTACACCATCGAATTGCGTATTCCCATTGCACTCATTGGCCAGAAAATTGGTTTTGCCATTGCCGACGTTAATGACAGCCAGAGTCGCCGGATTGAATCGATTATCAGCACCTCCGGGATTGCCAATGCGGCGTCACTCTCCAGCATTATTTTTCCATCATCAGAAGTGGAGCAACTGTTGGAACGTTTGCAACGGCCACTCACCCGCACCTGGGTCATCGACAAACATTATCGGGTCATTGCGCAAACCGGGGCGCTCACTGCGCCCACCACAGACACCCAGCGAATCAACAGCTATGCCACCGAGAAAAAAGACCGTTCGTTATTGAGTAAAACAATGTCGTGGTTTTATTCGATACTGCTCAAACAACCCGCCAATGAATTTCATGATGAATTACTCAATGCCTCGCGCCTTGACAGCCAGGAATTTCGCCGTGCATTGGATGGTGTCCCTAACACCCGCTGGCGGCAAACAACCGATAAAGAGGTCAACATTTTAACCGCCGCCCATCCGGTCTTTGCCAACGGTCAAGTCATCGGTGCCGTTGCCATTGAACAAACCAGCAATAGCATTCTGCTCCTGCAAAACCGCGCACTGGAAATCTTATTCAACCTCAGTGCGCTGGCCTTTGTGATCGCCACACTGGTGCTGCTCACCTTTGCAACGCGCTTGTCGTTGCGTGTCCGTCGCCTACGCGATGCGGCCAATCAAGCCATCACCAGTGACGGCCGTGTTATTGGCAATGTCGCAACCACCCATGCCGGTGATGAAATCGGCGACTTGTCGCGGAGCATTGCTGACATGCTGGAACGGCTCGCCCAATACAACCGTTATCTGGAAACCATGGCCGGTAAATTATCCCATGAACTGCGCACGCCCATTACCGTGGTGCGCTCTTCGCTGGACAATCTGGATACAGCGGAGGTAGATACGCAATCCAGAATATATCTGGATCGGGCTCGCGAAGGTATTAACCGCCTCAATAACATCCTGACACGCATGAGTGAAGCGACACGCCTTGAACAGACCTTGCAAAGCGAACAGCTCATTGACTTTGATCTCTGTCATGTTATCCGCAGCTGTATCGAAGGCTATCGGCTCGCGCATGTGAACGTCGCGTTTGTGCTGGACATACCGCAACCCATTGAGCAGCGTAATTACCCTATGCATGGCGCACCTGATCTCATCGCACAAATGCTGGATAAATTAATCAGCAATGCCATTGACTTCCATACTGCTGGTACACCTGTTCACATCCGACTGGCATACGCCGATGCCGCGATCCAATTACAAATCCAAAACCAGGGACAATTATTGCCGCAGGTTATGCAATCCAATTTATTTGAGTCGATGGTCTCTGTCCGTCAACAATCCGATCAGCAGCCACACCTGGGTCTTGGTTTGTATATTGTGCGACTCATTGTCGAATTCCACCATGGTACGGTTCGCGCCGATAACCTGCCGGATCATTCCGGCGTTGTATTCAACCTGACCTTCCCTGGTAACGTCGCCGTATAATTCATCAGAATCGCTCGTTGTTTTTTCACTATCGATCCACTCCGCAGTCAGTTTTATTTTGTTTAATAAAGCCCGTGAACAACAGTAAGCGATCAATCAAGACCGTCCTAGC
>JANNJI010000615.1:0-7328 GCA_031405795.1 Gammaproteobacteria bacterium | reverse complement strand
GGTACCCACGATCAAAAAAATTTACGCGTCATGTTGCACCTCAGTAGTGGTGACCCCTCCCGCATGAATATATTACTGGGTGAAACAGAAGCATTGCTGAAAACTTACCACAATAAAAAAGATACGACGCTCGCGGTCGAGATTGTTGCCAATGGCAAGGGATTGGATCTGCTACGCAGTGACACCTCGCCCCACGCCCAACGGATTGCAACCTTGCAATCGAACTATCAGAACCTGGTGTTTTTCGCCTGTCAGAAAACGATTGAACGCCTGGAAAAGGATAATCAGCGCCGTGTGCAACTGCTGCCCGGCACACAACGGGTTTCCTCCGCATTAAACCAGGCAATCAAACGCCAGACCGAGGGCTGGGCTTACATCCGCATTTAAAGCAGCACCCGCTCAATACCACCGTGCGTAACACGCTCGACAAAACGGCCTTGCCAGTCATCGCCGAGCAGGCCATTGGCCAATTCCACCACGATATAATCGGTATCCAAGCCGGTCTCGTTGCGATAACGCGACAGCCCTTGCTGACACGCAGGACACGAGGTCAATATTTTCACCTCCCCCTTCTCACTCGCATCCTTGCCGATCAATTGTTGAATGCCGCGTTGTAATTCTTCCTGTTTGCGAAACCGTACTTGCGTGGCGATATCCGGCCGGGCGATGGCGAAAGTGCCTGCTTCACCGCAACAACGATCACTGAGCAGCACCTTCTGCCCCAGTAATTGCGTCGCCACCTTAATCGGGTTGTGCAGTTTCATCGGGCTGTGACAGGGGTCATGATACAAATATTGCGTCTTGCCGGTGGTATTTAACTGCACACCTTTTTCCATCAGGTATTCATGAATATCCATCAGGCGGCAACCGGGAAATATCTTTTCAAACTGATAGGTCAGCAATTGATCGATGCAGGTACCACACGAGACCAAGACGGTTTTGATCTCCAGATAATTCAGCGTGTTGGCAATGCGATGAAACAAGACCTGATTACTCACCGAGATCTGTTTGCCTTTTTGTTTATCACCGCTGGACTTTTGCGGATAACCGCAACACAAATAGCCGGGCGGCAATACCGTCTGCACGCCGGTCTCATACAACATTGCCAGCGTTGCCAAACCCACCTGGCTGAACAACCGCTCTGAACCGCAACCGGGAAAATAAAAAACCGCTTCACTGTCGGCACGGGTCTTCACCGGGTCACGCAAGATCGGAATGACCTTGTCATCTTCCAGGCTCAACATCGCGCGTGTTGATTTCGCCGGCAGGCCCGCCGGCATGGGCCGTTTGACAAAATGTACCACCTGCTCGCGAATCTTCATCTTACCGGTGGTTGCCGCCGGTTGAGTTTCGTTACGTGAAGGCTGGAAACGCCGATACACATTCGAGGCAAGCCGTTGCGCCCAATAGCCATAACGAATAAAAAACGTGCGCATGGTATTCACCAACCACGGCCGATTCACATTCAAAAACGCCATCGATAACCAGGCACCGACATTGCGCCGTTTCTGCCCTCGTGCTTTGAGAATAGAACGCATGGTAATTGAGACATCGCCAAAATCAATGTTCACCGGACACGGATTCAAACATTTATGACATACCGTGCAATGATCAGCGACATCATTCATCTCATCAAAATGACGCACGGAAATACCACGCCGGGTTTGTTCCTCGTATAAAAACGCCTCAATGATCAAACCCGTGGCAAGGATCTTATTGCGCGGTGAATACAATAAATTTGCGCGCGGCACATGCGTGTTACACACCGGCTTGCACTTACCGCAACGTAAACAATTTTTAATGGAATTATTCAACTCGCCCAGTTCACTGGCCTCTAAGATCAAGGCCTCTTGTTCCACCAGACGCAACGACGGCGTGTAGGCATTGTGCAGATCCGCACCGCGCTGTAACTTGCCTGGATTAAACACATCGTTGGGATCAACGTTGTGTTTGTACTCGGCAAAGGCATGTATCAAGTCCGGCTCAAGAAATTGGAATTTGGTAATACCAATACCATGTTCACCCGAGATCACACCGCCCAGTGCCTGCGCCAACACCATGATCCGCGCAACGATTTGCTCGGCCTCTTGCATCATGAGGTAATCATTCGAGTTAACCGGGATGTTGGTATGCACATTGCCATCGCCTGCGTGCATGTGGATCGCGACAAACAAGCGCGAGGAACGGCACTCGATGTGCAGTGCATCCAGCTTGTCACGCAGCTTGGTAAATTCCTGTCCGGCGAATAAACCCTTGAGCGGTTGGGCGATGCTCTTGCGAAACGACACCCGCGCATCACGGCGTTGATATAAACGAAACACCGAGTCACCGGTCTTCACGCTGTCGCGTTCTTCCGGCAACAACAACTCAAGCTGCTGGGCGATGGGTTGATCCAAACAGGACAACACACTCTCCCAACGCTGCTGGGTGGCTTGCAACAACGCTTGTGCTGCTTGTAACTTCGCATCGAGAATCTGCTGTGATTCCGTGTCCGTCTGGCCGGTATCTGCGCTATGCAGGTAATCATGTACCTCGGGCAACTCACTCTGCAAATACGCACGGATGGCCTGAATCGTTTTTAATTTATTACGGATCGATAATTCAATGTTGATGCGCTCAATGCCGTCGCTGTATTCCGCCAGGCGTGGCAAGGGGATCACCACGTCTTCATTGATCTTGAAGGCATTGGTATGCGCGGCAATGGCCGCCGTGCGCGCCCGATCCGCCCAGAAGCGATGCCGTGCCTCCGCACTCACCGCGACAAATCCTTCGCCACCGCGCAGATTGGCAAACCGCACCACTTCCGCCGCTGCCGTCGCCGCGGCATGTTCATCATTCGAGGCAATGTCCAGCAGCAACACCATCTTCGGTAATTGCCGACGCGGCGATTTAGTCGTGTAGCCAATCGCCCGCACATAACGTTCATCCAGGTGTTCCATCCCGGCAAGCACTACACCGGTTAATCCATCAAGATAATCCTTGGTTTCGACAATCCCCGGCACCGCACGCGACAAGTCCGGATCAAAAAATTCCAGACACACGGTACGCATAAACTTCAGGCCGCGATGCAAAATAAATTCCGCCGAGGTGATGATGCCATCGCAGCCTTCTTTTTGAATGCCCGGCAGACCATGTAAAAACTTATTGGTGACGTCTTTGCCCAGGCCCTGCTTGCGCAATAATTTGCCGGGGATCGTTAATAATTCAGGCTCTCCTCGCTGGGTAACACCATCCGGCGCATAACGCGTTAACCGAAACACCACGTTTTCTTGCAGATGAATCTTGCCCAGGTTGTGATTGAGACGCTCCACCACCAGCCAATTCGCATCGGGTGTGACCATGCGCCAGCTCGCCAGATTATCCAAGGCCGTGCCCCACAACACCGCTTTCTTGCCACCGGCATTCATCGCCACATTACCGCCAATACACGAGGCATCCTGCGAAGTCGGGTCCACCGCAAACACCAAACCATCCGCATACGCGGCTTCGGCAACACGTTTGGTGACCACACCTGCTTGCGCGCGAATGACCGCCACATCAGATGTCACACCGGGTAAACGGCGCGTCTGAATCGTATCGAGCCGATCCAGTTTTTCGGTATTGATCACCGCCGTGTCTTGACGCAGCGGCACCGCACCGCCGGTATAACCCGTGCCACCGCCGCGTGGAATAATACCGATTCCCAATTCGATACAAGCCGCCACAATGGCCTGCACTTCCACTTCCGTATCCGGGTTGATCACCACCAACGGATATTCCACGCGCCAGTCCGACGCATCGGTCACGTGCGAGACACGGGCAAAACCATCAAAACAGATATTGTCGCGGCGGGTAACCTTTTTTAAGCGCTGGTAAATGCGTTTGCGCAGGTCATACTGGCGCGAGAACCACAGCCGAAACTCATCCACTGCCAAACGCGCACGCTCAAGTAATTGCAGCACCCGAGGATTATCCTGGGCCCGCGCTTGAATCTGATCCAGCCGATTATTTAAGGCATCGAGTAACGATTGACGCCGCTTGCGGTTGGCTAACAAGTCATCCTGAATCATCGGATTGCGGCTTACCACCCAGATGTCACCCAACACCTCAAACAACATCCGCGCCGAGCGCCCCGTCACCCGCACCCCACGCAATTCATCCAACGCCACCCACGCTGCCTCGCCCAAAAAACGCACCACAATCTCCTTGTCGGAGAAAGACGTGTAGTTATAGGGGATTTCGCGGATTTTGTGGTTCATTACGGCTGGTATACAAGCTAACAAGGTTGGTACCTATTCTAAGGAATTTCTGATGAAATTGACATTTTAATTGCTGGCGCGTGAGAAGACATTGTTGACCTTACTACGGGTAATCCTCCTTGGTATGCCACAATCGAACTATCACACAGACGTTGTCGTTCATTCGATAGCGAATCACATAGCCACCCTGGCCAAATGGCACAACAAGATCACGGAAACCTTCCAGACCATCAAACAACGGGCGGCCAACCTCAGGATTGTCCTGCAATATCGTGATTGCCGATGAAATTCGTTCGGCGGCCTTTTTAGCAGCGGTAGGATTCTTAGTTCGAATAAATTCACGTACTCGAATTAAATCCTCAACGGCCGCAGGTAACCACTCTATTGAGCTGGTGGTACTTTCTCCCACGTCTCCCCCCACGATGCCATCCAATCCATGACCTGGCTATTGGCGATTGTCTTTCCATGGATCAAATACTCTTCCCAACGATCCAGAGTTTCCTGCTTCTCAACCGCGAGTCGTTCCTGGAGCTCCAGATAGGCAACTAACGCCTCTTTAGCCAGATCACTCTTGGAACGGTTGGTACGCTTCGCCAGTGCCGCTAATCGCTTTTCCAGTTTTTTCTCCAACCTAACACCGAGCATATTGACGACCCAATAAAGTGTTAAACAATGTGAAACAAGTGTAGCATAGCCGCTATGGGCGTCCAACAGCCTCATGCAGCAAGACCCACGTCACACGCCCTGTTCTTGTGCGCCTTCATTTCTTTTACGGATTGCAACAATCTCACAACAAAATGACGGCTAAGTTTCACTAGCCCAAATATCCCCGCCCAATAAAAACGGGACCCGAAGGTCCCGTTCAATGGTAGTGCTTTAAACTTATTATTAGAAATCTACACGCATGCCTACAGCGAGTACATCTACATCCAACGCATTGTTGGTATCACCATCAGTGGTACGATAGCCGCCCCAAATGCGGGTATTAGCGGTGAACTTGTAGACATAAGCCAGCGCCATGTAATCAACGTCTGCAGAGTTGGTATCAGAATCAACTTCGCCAATCGTTGCAACGATGCTGCCTTTTCCTATCCCAAACTGTGCGCCTAACAAGAACGCGTCTGCATCGGAAAGCGCCGCATCATCACTATGATCTTCTACCTGCGCAGAGATAGTTAACTCACCGAACTTGACCTGACCACCAATTTTGGTATTGGACGAATCAGCAGCGGGGTTAGCAGCATTACTACGGCCATCATTAACGGCTGTAGCTACCACTATTTCCGCATTTGTGCCGATCTTGAACTTCAAACCAGCCGCGTAGTTATCGTCGTCAGCGCCAGGTGTGCCTGAGCCCACTTCAGCAAACTGATACGTGAACATAAATTCTGCCGGACCGAAGTTATTCTTGTAGCTGATCGAGTTCTGTAAAAAGCCATTAGCGCCAAACTGACTTCCAGCACTACCGATTGCACCGAACTGGCCACCATTGCCACGGGCTTCCAAGGTGGTTGCGTTCAGCGGATCATAACTAACGCCACCGTAGTATTTGTACGCACTCTTGTTAGCGCCGAGCGTTACTTGACCGAAGCCGCCTTTCAAACCAACAAACGATTCACGATCGCGGGTATCAACGTCGCCGGTATCAGTTCCAACACCCCATTCGAACATATAGATAGCTTTTAAACCTTCACCGAGGTCTTCGTCACCTTTCACGCCCAAACGACCACGTGCATTATCATCAATAGCGGTGAAGTCAGAAGCTGAAGCATCACGATCGTAATCCGCGATTTCACCTTGCAGCTGACCGTACAGGGTAGGCGCAGCATTAACAGCCAAAGGCGCTGACAGAGCAGCGGCAACAGCCAAACTGATTAGATTCTTATTCATTACAAACTCTCCTTAAAATGTGTGAGTGAGTTAAGTTAGGTTTACTCCGAGCGGTTTTATACCCCAGGTGCGATACCCGCGCAACACTTTTTTTCATTTTTGCCACAATCGGGTAAATTTGTGGTGTAAATGCGACAGAAAATCATGTGGTTCGTAGGGGCGGGTTCTAAACCCGCCTCTGTTGACGGGGTGCCGTTGACGGCATGGACGGGTTTGGAACCCGCCCCTACATTCAGCAGCGATCATTGCGAACAGTCATTTTCGTAAACAAGAAACGATGCTGATCGCCTGTGTATTATCTCCATCAGGGATGTTGCGTTGCGGTAATCTGCAAGATCACGACGTGAATCGAATTGCGCCATTAAAATCTCCGCCACCCGCGGCTAAAGACGTCCTGTTTTTCCACAGAGGAATTATATGCCTCGATCGCCGGTTTGTTTTTCGCAAGCCAGGCTTGCTTGTTATGTGCAGCGATACGTTGTTCCAGACAGGTTTCAAATAATTGTGACAGATTGATATCCATCGCCCTGGCCTGCGCAAGCAGTTCACTGCGAATCGAAAGATTGGTGGCTTGCTTACCGCTGGTGGTTTTGACACGCTTCATGGGGTATTTCCCGTTGGCGTAAAAAGTATACGTATTATTATGCGCATCATTCATGCGTGACAAAAGCTTGTCCGCTCTGCGAAAAAATAAGAATCCTCCTACAACCGGTCGAGGCCTTTGCTGACAGACCGCGCCGCTGGCGCTACGTATAGTTAATTCCAACACGGAGGTTGGGGAGGACACGGATGTCTTTGTTAACCCAGGGAGCGGGTAATTAGGGAACAAACAGCAAGGGGGCGGATCTCAACAATCCGCTCCCTTGTTGTTTTTGAGGGGGGAAATAAAAACCATTGCACACATAGGCTCTCATGGTGCCGCTCATTGCTGATCAATAGCTCTGATTTTACAACAGCACTTTATTTAGGCTATTATCACTAATATTTAGTATTAATAGTTATTAATAAGGCTGTTATTGATATGTACTCACTCTCCGATACCGGCATCCTGGCAGAACTGGGCAACCGCCTGAAGTCACTGCGCCTGCAAGCAAACATGACGCAGAAAGAACTGGCCGAGGCCACCGCCGTATCGCTAAATGTCATCAAGGCATTGGAAACAGGTAAAGGCAAATTATCGACCCTCGTTGCGGTCTTGCG
>JANNJI010000614.1:0-1192 GCA_031405795.1 Gammaproteobacteria bacterium | reverse complement strand
CCAGTCGGATCACCTGACCACAGCATCAGACCGATCACGGTTGTGCACACCAGCAGCAGTGAATTCAATGTCATCAAGGTGAACATGAAGCGGCTGGTCATGCGCATGTGTCGGGCGATGGCGTCTTGATGTTCATCGAGGACTTCCCGCATGTAGGCATCCTCGTCGGATATCCGGGAAAAAAGTTTTACGGTCAGAATGTTGCTATAACTATCGACCACACGCGCCATCACCTTCGAGCGTACTTCCGAACTCAGTCTGGCTAATTCACGCAGACGCGGCACAAAATAGCGCAGGAAGATCGCATACAACACCCCCCAGACAATGGTCGGCAGTGTCAGCCGCCAATCGAAACCGAAGATCAATACCAGCGTTAGAATGCCATAGGTCGAGAGATATAAACCCGCACGGATCGCAGACATCACGCTATCGCGCAGTGCTTGCGCGGTCTGCATAACACGGTTGGCAATGCGCCCCGCAAAATCCTGTTGGAAGAACGGCCAACTCTGCCGCAGCACATGCCAATGGCTTTGCCAACGCACCAGACTGGTGGCACCCGGAATCAAAGCATTGTGGCGTATCGCGATATCGGAAAACTGAAGTAAAGGACGCACGACTAACACCACCAACATCATTACCGTCAATGTCGCAGCATGTGTTGCCAACGCCGTCGTACGATCAGGTGTCTCCATCATCGCCACCAGTTGGCCGACGAAGACGGGGATAGCCATATCCGCCAGTGCGACACTGAGGCTGGTGACCACCATGGCCAGATAAGGCCAGGGAGTCTGGCGGATGAAATGCCAATAGAAAGACAGCAGTCCGCCCGGCGGCGTTACCATCGCATGCGGTCGAGTACCACGGATAAGAGATTCCAAAAACCTGAACATATTGACCAATTGTTACCTATGACGGAGGCTGAATACTGCGATGCAATTGTAAATTACGCCCTCAACATTGTTTTGAAGCTGCGGTCACACCCTGTTAATTTCGTGCGCATTGATATTCTATAGAGCATACCCGAGGAACCACCTAATAGCACTTCGAATATGGAAACAAACTGGAAAGTGATCGACGGTAAGGGGCACAACATCACGTCTCAGCCCAAGCACAGGGGTGCATTAGGCGACCATGCCGGAAACAAAGAGTTGCGGGCGGTAGCTGAAAACTATGGTGTTTACAAAAATCTAAC
>JANNJI010000613.1:0-1264 GCA_031405795.1 Gammaproteobacteria bacterium | reverse complement strand
CACAGCATGCCCGGCTGGGAGCGATTTAGAGTCAAGCTATACTAATGAGGACAGAGCCCGTGGGGATACCGATTGGATTTCGTTGCCGTCCGGTTTCCCGTTACTCACCGTCTTACGAACGGGAGACAAGGTCGATCCGCTGGCGATCATCCACCACGAATTCGGTCACACCCGCTACTATCCCGGTCATCGTCCCGGTAAAGATGTCACCCTGCAAGACGAGCGGGACATCGTGATTCACCGGGAGAACCCGGCCCGGATGGTCAATCACAATGAGCCGCGTTACGCCTATTATAATGATAAGGAGGAAGCCCCACGCACCATTAATATTATCACTGGAGAGGAAAAAGGCGGCATCCACACCACCGATAAAGCCGATCCGCGCATATTGATACAAGTAAAGTAAGAGGAGTCAACGCATCATGAACCGCATTATCCTCGTCTCCTTATTGTTGTTTGCCGCTGCATGTCATAACGTGAATCCCGGCTATGCGGAAACCGATAAAATACAGTTGCTGTTTGGCAACCCATCAGAAATTTTCGATGATAAAGAAAAAATAATTGAAATCCCTTCCATTGTTAAACTGTCCATCCAGATGGATATCGAACAGGTAACGCAGGTGGAGTTGAGTGATGTGTCGTCGGCGATGGTATGCAAAACGGAGGGGGTACTGCCCTCGCCGTCCACCCTCGCCGTGTTCACCTTCGATCCAAAAGCCAACATCAAAAAGATCGACTTCCGCATCCGATTGCCGTGTGCGGCTTATCACCGTAAATTTGATGTCATGATCAAGGTAAAATCCCTGGTAGGTAATTATGTCATGAGAAAAAAATTGCCTGTTATCATTCGTTTCCCTGGGGAATTCTGATAAAGCCGATCCGCATAAATATGTAAGCGTGATGAGTAAACATCAGTTCAAATAACATTATCACCCGATGCGAAAAAACCGGAAAGCCGGGCTTTTGATTAAACCGGCTTTTATTCCTTGATCCGCCGATGGCGCATCCAGTCGATGGGTTATGTAGTCTGCTGAGCGCTTTGCATTACCAAATCTAAGGTCATATGGCCAAAGCTCATTTCACTCGTACCACGATAGACAAAGCATCACTCCAGAAGGTCGTGGTACCCCATTTTTCATGTTTCTGGCCTTATTCACGTGAGTTTGCAAAGTTAAATATCGGCCGCCAATCGCATCCAATTCGCCGGTCGTAATACCGGGCTCGAGCAGTCGTTGCATGTGCTGCAGACAGTTCGCTACAATTT
>JANNJI010000612.1:0-1372 GCA_031405795.1 Gammaproteobacteria bacterium | reverse complement strand
TCGGCGGTCTGATGATACGGTGATATTAGAGTTGGAGGCCAATGCGTTTTTGCATCACATGGTGCGAAACATTGCCGGTGTGTTATCCACTATTGGCGCGGGGGAACAAGAACCAATCTGGGCCAAACAGATTTTGGAATTGCGTGATCGTACGCAGGCAGGCATGACCGCCTCTCCGCACGGACTTTATTTTATGCAAGCGATTTATCCTGAGGAATTTGCCCTGCCGGTGATGCAGCAAACCTGATGGTTCTGGTAATCTGACGCCATGGCAACACATCATCGTACACGTGTAAAAATCTGTGGTATCACTCGTTCTGACGATGCACGCGCCGCCGCCGCCGCCGGTGTTGATGCCATTGGCCTGGTATTTTATCCGCAAAGCCCGCGCTATATTTCGCTTGCCCAAGCGCAAGAGATATCTGCCAGCCTGCCGCCATTTGTCACGACGGTTGCTCTATTTGTTAATCCGAAGGTAGATCAGGTTCAACGTGTTATTGATGTGCTGCCTATTGACTGTCTGCAATTTCACGGCGATGAGCCCGCGGCATTTTGCCTGCAGTTCAGCCGTCCTTATATCAAAGCGATACGTGTGCAGACTGGTACAGATATTCTTGCCGCAGTGCAGGCCTATACTACCGCAGCAGGTATCCTGTTAGATGCTTTCCAGCCGGGTGTTCATGGCGGGACAGGCCAAAGTTTTGATTGGTCCGCCATACCCCCAAAGTTATCTAAGCCATTGATTTTGGCTGGTGGCCTGACCCAAAGCAATGTGGCAGCGGCTATTTTGCAGGTAACACCTTATGCGGTGGATGTCAGCGGCGGTGTTGAGGCAAGCAAAGGTATCAAAGATCACGCTAAAATGCGCGCTTTCACCCAAGAGGTACATGCTGTTGACTGCCGTTAAATCGACGTTACCACACCCCTATCAGTTTCCTGACGCGCAGGGGCATTTTGGCCCTATGGCGGCCGCTTTGTCGCGGAGACATTGATGGGGCCGATAGAAGCATTGACGCGTGCCTACGCCGAAAGTATTCATGATCCCGCTTTTATGGCGGAACTGGATCATGAATTACAACATTATGTGGGTCGGCCCTCGCCTTTGTATTACGCCAAGCGTTGGAGCGAGCGTTTGGGTGGTGCGCGAATTTATCTCAAGCGTGAAGATCTTAATCATACCGGAGCGCACAAGGTTAATAACACGGTGGGGCAGGCCTTGCTGGCGCAGCGGATGGGCAAAACACGGGTGATTGCGGAGACCGGTGCCGGTCAACATGGCGTGGCTACTGCGACGGTGGCGGCACGCTACGGTATGGAGTGTGTGGTCTACATGGGTGCGGAAGACATTCAACGCCAGGCGATTAATGTGTTT
>JANNJI010000611.1:0-2323 GCA_031405795.1 Gammaproteobacteria bacterium | reverse complement strand
ATACGCAGCGGTATGACCTGCTTGACATACTGGCAAAACACCCACCGTGGGAGATACACATTCCCCCGCGCCCCGGTATCCCGGATGAGCCTCACCAGGAAATCACCTTCGACGGTATGATGGATAAGTCCGTCACGGTTGCCAAGTGGGCAGGTGACCGGCATCCGGATTTCGATGCGCTCTACAATTATTTGCAGCGTTACGTGCGCCAGACGGAGAAAATGAAACCGGTTTGGGCAGGTCGCTATGTACACCTCGAAAGTTCCAACTGATGTAAGTCATGCCAAAATTTATAGGAGTCGGTCGGCCATGACAAAACTATTATTTCAGTTCGCGTTACTCTCGATAGTCTGGTTTCTGATTTGGGCGTCGGTCAGCGGGCCATTGGGGTTGTACGTGATCGCGGCGCTCAAAAAAAACGGTCACTCCAGTGCGGCGATGTTGTGGGGCGCGATGGTGGTCTATGGGTGTGGCGCCATCGGCGTGTATGTTGGCGTGTTGTATTACAAAGTCATCGACACGCCACCTTACGATGTGTTATCGGTAGCCGTCCTGTTATTTGTTGGCAGTGCGCCATTTCTCATCGCTGCCGTTGTGGCTTTCTGGCTATTGCGGCATCTGCGGTTCGGATGGTAGTGGCAAGATCGAGGCTCTCGCACAGTGCGCCACATCGCAGCGCGTGGCAATGGGTACTGCGCAGGATGGTGCTGTTGGTTTTAATACTGAATTCGGAGGTTGCCCACGTGTCCATGACGCGCGTTGTAGATGTTACACTGGAGCAAGTCGATGACTTGACTGGTGTTGACAGGTTTTTAGTCGAGTGGATTTTTCCAGTGCCGTTAACAATGGCCAAGGTGTTTGAATGAAAAACAGCATTCTTGTATATTTGTTCATTCCAGTTTTTTTCAGTTTATTTACCGAGGCCAAAGTGGAAACCGTCAATTTTGAATTTAATAAGCCATTTAGTTTGAGTTTCGGCTCTACTGCAGTCGGGCCCGATCATCTCACAATCTGGTATAGCAGTTTTGGATCCGCCCCTGGTTTTACTGTTGAGCAAAAAGAGCAAGGGCTGGATTTTTTTTGGGCGCATAGACTCTTGGTTGAGGAGACTGCTCCAGTCATGCGCGGCCGTTTCGGAGAGTACGAGATAGAAGTTCAAAAATTTACCTCAGACGAAGACCATGCTGCGACCGTTACCGTGGCAAAACGCAAGGCAAAAGAAATTTCGTGGGGTGAGGTGATTAAACTGGAATCAAAAGAAATTATTCAAGATCCCGAAGGAAGCCTTTGGGCGATAAATCACTACTCCGAACTCCTGGCTGACAAGTATCTCATTTTGGATAAACTCGAGAAAGGTCGGCGGTCTCCGCAAGAGACACGCATTCGCATCCCGGCGGGGGATAAACCGTCCGTAGAAATATTTCACGACATCAGTATAAAATTGCACAAGTATTCGTATCAAAAAAACAAACATTCTTCAGTTCAAATCAGCTTATTTAAACCTTCGCTTACAGTATTGCAATACGAATATGGAAAAACAATTTCGCTCATGCCGGCGGAGTCATTCACTACCTCAGATGGACTAAAGATCAAACTTCTTGGGTACGGCCATAAGATTGCTTTTGATGGGCAGGATGCGGGATTTTTAGAGTTTCGCATGACTCATGAAGGCCAAACTGAAGAGCGGCAAGTTATGCTCCCCGTGCCAAAAAGCGGGTCAGCCCCCATCGCTTGGAAGATGTGGAAAATCAAAATCATGAAATGCGAAGACGATGGGCCGCCGCACTCAGGGACAGCTGAAACAGAATTTTCCGTGACTCGGCCAGCGCAAGCGCACTGATGAGGGGCGGCGTGTGGCGTTAATGTGGCAAACTTATAGAATGAAAATTTATTTTATTATCAGCTGAAGGGGAAATGACGGATGTGACGTTTCCTTAATATATTGCGCTTAATTGAAATCGAAGCCGCCTGACAGTTTGGGCAGAAAAGCCGGATCGCAAAAATCCAGAAGTGCCTGTTATTCATTTACACACCGGGTATTTGTGTATCCTCGGATCAGGCGGCTTGTTATAAGCGCTCGTGCTGAAACTGGGTTTTAAAGGCATCCACCGTTTGAGAACATATCCTGACGCATACCGCAGGCCCTTGTTCGGACTTGTTCTGCCAGCGTGAGGCGAGGCCAGTCAAGAATTTATTCGCTAACAAGATATCATTCAGTGTATTTGTTTTTAAACTAAGCGCCTCTTTACCGCCACACTGGCGAAGGAAATCCCAGATTTCTCCGCCGCGCGGCCATGCAGGGGGATTTCGGCGCGTTCAAACT
>JANNJI010000610.1:0-1846 GCA_031405795.1 Gammaproteobacteria bacterium | reverse complement strand
CGATTGCGCAAATTACCGGATTCATCGCCAATGTAATAGCCATGTGTGGCAAGCTGGGTAATCCGCAATGGATAAGCACCCATTTTGGTTTCATTCTGCGCGCTGATAAACTTAACCAGCGTGTCGCTGGCGGAACCCGCTTTGGCAAACACCTGTTCAACCTCAAGCAAGTTTGACTCTATCGCGTCACGTAATTTATTTTCATCGAGCAACAGGTTTCCATTGTTTTGTGTATCAACACCAAGACTGGCTAATGACACATATTCTTCATTAATCTCAGCGAAAGAGACACCCATCAGACGGCGAATCTGTTCTGTAACACCACGAATGGTTGGATCCCCTGCCAAAGGACCCGCTTGCTTGGTGGCCGGGTCATATCCTGCAACCGATTTAATCACGTCATTCATCGCGTTATAGCTGTTTACAAACCCACGCACCGATTCGATGACTGCATCCAGATCAAAATCAGCCTTGACCTGCACGGGCTCGTTGCTGGTAAGATTTTTAATATTGAGCAGCAGCCCTTCGATTGCGCCATCAATTTTATTAGATGAACTGATAACCTCAATGCCATCAATATTAATTCGTGCGTCTTGTGCTCGCGCCGTTTCGATCAAGTGCATCCCCTTGCCATCCAATCGTATCGGGTCATAGCCCAATCGCGATAAACCTGTTTTATCCGCGGCGTCGCCATCATCGTTGATCAATACACGTAGTGAATTAATTTCCCCGGTCCCTTCTGCTGTGAAGACTAAGCGGAAACCCTGCCCATCATTAACAATGGTGGCACGCACCCCCATACCGGCTTGATTGACGGATTCTTTGATGCCACGTAACGAGCTGTTGTTATCGGTAATCTGGATGTTTTTAACACTGGCATCCTTATTTAAATCGAAACGGTTGGTGGCGGGATCAACGCGTCCAAACTGAAAACTTAAATTTCCCGTGCCGATGGGTTCAATGTCGGATAAAAATGTTTCCGATGTGAGCCGATGCGCCTGCGCTAATTGTGATACTTCTATTTGGTAATTGCCTTGTTGCGCACCATTCGTCGCCGTCACCGCAAGGATATCCTCATCACTGGAGTTGGTTGATACTTTGTGCAGATCCGTGCTGTCACGCAGTGTTTTTAATGACTCTTGAAAATCCGCCAGCGCACCACGAAATGTGCCTAAGGCCGAAATATTGGCTTGAATCTGTGCCTCTTGCCGATTTAATCGGTTATCCACCGGCGCGCGCTCTGCACCCACCAGTTTACTGACCAGCCCATTAACATCGAGCCCTGATCCGGAATCTATTCCCGTGGCGCTAATGCTTGGCATTTTTTTCCTCACGCAAAGCAGGTAAATGATGGCCGACCCCAGAGGGGTCGGCTCACTGGTTACAATGCAAATCCAAGACCATCCTTATGCCTTGAGTTCCAATAACATCCCTTTTGCCTCAATTTGCTGCCCATCCAGATACTCCTGTATCCGCCGAGACACGGACAACATCTCCTCGCTCGGTATTTGCCTGATAACCTCATCACTTGTAGCATCCACTACTTTTACTACGACGCGTCCACTCCGGTCATCCACAAAAAAATCCAGATTTCGTTGCGTCTTTTGTACATAGTTCTGTAACTCGCTGACAACTCTTTCGAACGCCGCGCGTGAGACCTGTACCTGTTCAGCCGCCGCTGCCCGTGTTTTGGACAGCTCTTCTGCATGATCGATGGCAGAAACTTGCCGCCCTGGCATTGCCCTCTCGACCTCCCTGACACGGGAAACAGACATCTCACTACTACTGCCGCTACTCGTACAGCCTAGCCAGGCGGTGGCGACAGCGCGTCTGGTGATCGGACTGC
>JANNJI010000609.1:0-6882 GCA_031405795.1 Gammaproteobacteria bacterium | reverse complement strand
GATCCAGCGTCACACGCAGAGTTTTGACGTCTGCACCATTGAGCTTGGCTGCTAATACCTTCACACCCTGAATGACCTGGGCCTGATCTACCAAATCATCACCCTGACTGCTGGCCAACTTGCCCTTGAGCTGGTCTAATTCTTTTTCCAACACACGGGTTCGTTCCAGTAATTGTTTGACACGTTCGCCAACATCTTCGCGTGAACCCTTCAACAGTTGGGTTAGTTGCTGTAATTGTGTTTCACTTTGCCTGACGTAATCCAATGCACCTTGCCCTGTTACGGCTTCAATACGACGCACCCCTGCTGCTGTGCCGGTTTCGAGTATAATTTTGAATAAGCCAATGTCACCTGTACGTTGCACATGGGTACCACCGCAAAGTTCGGTAGAAAAATCGCCCATCTTTAACACGCGCACGGTGTCACCATATTTTTCGCCGAACAGTGCCATTGCACCCGTCTTCATCGCCGCCTCTTGTGACATGAGTTGGGTTTCAACCACGTGGT
Source organism: Gammaproteobacteria bacterium (assembly GCA_031405795.1). Classification (GTDB taxonomy): domain Bacteria; phylum Pseudomonadota; class Gammaproteobacteria; order UBA6429; family Thiohalophilaceae; genus JACQBC01. Next base: position 6,375 of record JANNJI010000609.1, on the reverse strand, counting down.
TGTACCGGATCTGTGTGTTGACCAACTCTTCAATGGCTTTTAACTGTGCGGCAGTTACCGATTCAAAATGCGAAAAATCAAAACGTAGACGATTAGCCTCGACCAACGAACCTTTTTGTGTCACATGATCACCTAATACTTTACGCAAGGCGGCATGCATCAAATGTGTCGCTGAGTGGTTATACATGACGGCACAACGTTTTTCGACATCCACCTGTGCCTCGACACGATCACCGACGCGCATCGTGCCATCAAGCAATTTACCAAGATGACCAAAAACACCATTACCTTGTTTTTGTGTATCGGCTACCGTGAATTTTCCACTCACCCCCACCAACACACCCGTATCACCCGCCTGACCACCTGATTCCGCATAAAATGGCGTACGATCCAGAATGATCATCGCCTCTTGTCCGGCCACGATCTTATCGACTTTCTTGCCTTCGATATAAACACCCAGTACCTGACAAGGATCAACCAAATGTTCATAACCGGTGAACTCCGTCGCCGTATCGATATCCAATGCCTGCGCATATTCCGCTGCAAAATGTTTTCTGGAACGCGCTCGCTCGCGTTGCTCATCCATGGCCTTTTCAAACCCCGGCATGTCGATCGACAAGCCGCGTTCGCGCGCCACATCGGCGGTTAAATCAGAGGGAAATCCATAGGTGTCATATAATTTAAATACCACATCGCCGGGAATTGTCTTGCCCTTGAGGGTGGCAATCGTGCCTTCCATCATTTGCATGCCCACATCCAGAGTCTCCGCAAAACGCTCTTCTTCTTGCTTGAGCGCTCGCGCGACCATGTCCTGCGCTTTTTTCAGTTCCGGATAGGCATCACCCATCTCAGCAACGAGTGGCGCAACCAAACTATGAAAAAACGGATCGCGCATACCCAGCTTGTAGCCATGTCGAATGGCGCGGCGAATAATACGGCGTAGCACATAGCCACGTCCTTCATTGGATGGCACCACACCATCGGTGATCATGAAACTGCACGAACGAATATGATCCGCAATGACCTTGAGCGAATTGCTATGAATATCCTTACACTTCGTCGCTTGCGACGCGGCCTTGAGCAAATTAACAAAAAGATCAATCTCGTAATTACTGTGCACACCCTGCATCACAGCGGCCAAGCGCTCCAAACCCATGCCGGTATCCACCGAGGGTTTTGGTAACGGCTCCAAGCTGCCGTCTTTCTGGCGATTGTATTGCATGAACACCAGATTCCAGATTTCGATATAACGATCACCATCGGCATCAGCGGAACCCGGCGGCCCGCCCGCGACCTCAGGGCCATGATCAAAAAAGATCTCGGTGCATGGACCGCAGGGACCGGTATCCCCCATCGCCCAGAAATTATCTGTTGCACCGATGCGCGAAAAACGTTTCGGATCAACCTTAATGTCATTCAACCAAATGTCTTCCGCTTCAGTATCTTCCTCAAACACCGTTATCCACAAACGCTCCGGGGCAAGCTTCATATCCTGCGTCAGAAAATTCCAGGCAAAATGAATGGCGTCTTTTTTGAAATAATCACCAAAGCTAAAATTGCCGAGCATTTCAAAAAAGGTGTGATGACGTGCGGTGTAACCGACATTTTCCAGATCGTTGTGTTTGCCACCGGCACGGACACAACGTTGCGACGAGACGGCGCGGTTATAATGACGTTTTTCCAAACCTAGAAAGGCATCCTTGAACTGCACCATGCCGGCATTGGTAAATAACAAGGTTTGATCATTTGCTGGTACCAGTGAACTGGACGAGACTACCTCATGACCATGGCGCCGAAAATAATCCAGGAAGGCGGAACGTATCTGTGCGCTTTTCATAACAGCTTTAGCTCATTAGAGAGGAAAGCGCCGATTATATATGGACTTCAGGCAATTTCATCCGCCAGTTCAATAATTATCCGTATCTGCTCGTGACTAAAGCCCCGGTATTCCAGAAATCGCATTTGCCGAACCTTATCTGCATAGTCCTCAGGTGACCCGACACCAAATTTCTTTTGCCGCACCTGCTGAGCTAATCGCAACCAGCTCTGTGCAGAAGCATCCAAGGAAAGACGGATTTGCTCATCATTGAAGCCATGTTGACGCAACTCAGCCTGAATCCGGAGCGGTCCATAGCCACGCAGCTGGCGAGAGCGGATAAAACTCTCACTAAAACGTAAATCACTGAGTAAATTTTCCTGTTGCAGCTTAGTAATGAGGGTCTGCACATCGGCTTGCGTAAACCCCTTTTGTACCAACTTGCGGAATAATTCAGCACTACTGTGTTCGCGGGTCGCCAGCAAGCGCATGGCGACCTCGCGAATCGTTCTACTCATGACAAATTAAGCCTCGAGTTCTTCTGGCAGCTCTTCATCGTCGGTAGCTGCTGAGATCACCACGGGTTGTGATAACAGCTGTTGGCGAATCTTACCTTCAATTTCACGCGCCATCTCCGGATGTTGTTTGAGGAAATTGCGCGTATTGTCTTTGCCTTGACCGATCCGTTCGCCGTTATAACTATACCATGCACCTGACTTATCGATAATATTCAAGGTAGAGCCAATCTCAATGATCTCGCCTGCGCGGGAAATGCCTTCGTTGTAGATAATATCGAACTCGGCCTGTTTGAACGGGGGGGCAACCTTATTCTTGACCACCTTCACCCGCGTCTCAGAACCCACCACCTCTTCACCCTTCTTGATCGCGCCAATACGGCGAATGTCCAAGCGTACTGAGGCGTAAAACTTAAGGGCATTACCACCGGTGGTGGTTTCAGGATTGCCGAACATCACGCCGATCTTCATACGAATCTGGTTGATAAAAATCACCAGGGTGTTGGAACGTTTGATGTTGGCAGTAAGTTTGCGCAAGGCCTGACTCATGAGGCGTGCCTGCAGACCCATGTGTGAGTCGCCCATCTCACCTTCGATTTCCGCCTTGGGAGTCAGTGCTGCCACGGAATCGATTACCACGATATCAACCCCGCTGGAACGCACCAGCATATCGGCAATTTCCAACGCCTGCTCACCGGTATCCGGCTGTGACACCAGTAAGTCATCGACCTTCACACCCAGTTTTTCCGCATACGTCGTATCGAGGGCATGCTCTGCGTCGATAAAGGCCGCCGTGCCACCAAGTTTTTGGCATTCGGCGATCACTTGTAAGGTCAGCGTGGTTTTACCCTACGATTCTGGCCCATAAATTTCAACCACACGCCCCTTGGGTAAACCACCGATGCCCAGGGCAATATCCAATCCCAACGATCCGGTAGAGATGGCCTCAATATCACGTGGTGCTTTGCTATCTCCCATCCGCATCACCGCGCCTTTGCCAAATTGTTTTTCGATTTGGCTCAATGCCACCGCTAATGCCTTTTGCTTTTGATCTTCTGCCATATTTCCTCCAGTCCAGTGGTTAGGGTATTTCCCGATGAATGTGCTCAGCAGACCTGTATCTGCCGATTTCGAAAAATCTTAGCGTATATAATTTTTGATGTCAATATTTTTTACTATGTTAGTATTTTATATCATGTTATATATTGTATTGTGATCTCAGGTAATTAATTGTATGATTTTTAAGGATTATTGAGGGCATGTCATGGTTTCTGCTAAAAAAACACTGAACGACATCAAGTGGGGCTCACGCCAGCGGCTGCAATTCATTGAAATGATGGCGTATTACACCGGGGTCGTGACGCGCACGGACATCGTCAATGCCTTTGGCATATCCGATGCGGCGGCCACCAAGGACCTCAATTTTTATAGCCAACTTGCCCCCGCCAATCTGATTTATAAACATGCGGTGTTTGGTTTTGTCCCCGGCGATGCCTTTCGCGAGTTGTTTGCCGACTTGTCACCTGCCGTGGTATTACCCATGTTAGCGGCGAATTTACCCGCCACCGGCAGCCCCACTGGCGCCAATCCCATTTATGGCATTAGTGTTGACTCACTGCCGTTGCCAAGCCGTTTGCCAAGCAAGACGGTGTTGGCCCAATTGGTTCGTGCGATACGCACACGCCGCAAACTCACGATTAAATACCATTCCCTCTCCGACCGGGAAAGTAAGAGCACCCGCATCATTGAGCCCCATTCGCTGATCAATACCGGGCTGCGTTGGCATGTCCGGGCCTACAGTGAAGAGACCTATGATTTTCGAGATTTTGTTTTATCACGCATTATCGACGCCCAGCTTCGGGATGACGGCGCAGAATCCAGCGTCCTGTACGATGACGACTGGATGGAAACGGTTACCCTGCAATTAACCCCCCACCCCAATTTAACCAAGGCAAAACGCGAGAGTTTGGTTATTGATTATGGCGCACGCGGCGAGGTGATCGAGTTAACGACCAGACGGGCACTGGTTGGCTATGTGTTACAACGGCTTGCCGTGGATACCAGCGTCGATCACTCGCTCAATCCCAATGCCTATCAGCTGATTGTGATGAATCGAGAGGAGATTGAGCCGTTTGCAGGCTGGGCGTTTCAGTGAGCGAACCAATCTTGAACGCAGAGATCACGTTCTTTCCACCAGTCCTTGTAAGGCTGTGAGTACCGCCTGATAACGCACTGCCATGCGATCCCCCGTGAAGTGATGCTGTTGGCTGATTACTGCCCCTTCACGCGTGCCCCAGGCAAACCAAACTGTGCCTACTGGTTTATCGAGGCTACCGCCGCCGGGTCCGGCAATGCCAGTAATCGCCACCGCGATATCCGCTCGGCTTGAGCGTATAGCGCCATCAGCCATTGCGCACACAGTCGGTTCACTGACTGCGCCGTGCTGTGTGAGCGTAGCCAACGGTACCGCCAACATATCCTGCTTGGCTTCATTGCTGTAGGTGACAAAGCCACGATCAAACCACTGCGAACTGCCAGCAATGTCTGTCATCACCTTGGCCAGCCAACCGCCCGTACACGATTCGGCCACGGCCAATTGCCAATGTCGCTGGAGCAAGCGGTCACCGAGCGAGGTCGCCAAGGTCATCAGGGGTTCATCTGAATACATAACGCAATTCTACCTGGATGCAGAAAAAAACGGTCGGTGAACTTGTTTATCGGTTCCAGGCACAGCACAAAGGCGCCTGCGAACAGAAACAGTAAAAAATACGCTGAAAACTGGACATCGTGACGGTATACAGCTTTACTTCATAACGGTTACTTTTCCAGATGCTTATGCAAATTCATTCCCTAACAACATCGATACCCTCTAACTACCCCGCGCCAGCCCAAACGGGTTTGGCACAACCAGCCTCTATTGCCACAGACCGCCGTGACACAAACGCGGATTCAGGCAGGCTCGCCGTGGTACAAAACAAGGCCAGCCGGTTATCGCCGGACTTATCGTCGCGCCGCGATGTACAACCATTGTATAACCAACAACTCAGCCATCGTGGGCAACGCGCACAGCAGTTATATACCACAATCGAATATGCCAGTGATTTGGAACTAATGAACCGAATCGATGAGGTTGTCTAAGCGCACACACCCCTCGTTTATTGCTTGTAGGTTTCCTGGATCACCGCGCCAATCTCATAACCGCCGCCACGCCGCTGTTTTTCCATTCGCACGACTTTGACACGTGCGTGCAAGGGTGGGGTTAATTGATTGCCAGGCGAGATACGAATATCCAGTTCGGCATTGAGCGGCACCCCCACCTCGGCAATAAACATCAGTCCGCGACCACTCAGATTGGCGACCTGCCCAACTTCCTCCTCATCAAGATCCGAATCCAGCATCTTGAAGAAAATCTCACATTCAACACTGACGCGTCGATAACCACGCTTCTCATCATATTCAGTAGCCATTGTCATGCCTTGCTCCTAACACCAGTACTAAGTAGTTAGCAGAGCTTAGGCAATAACTCAAGTTTTTTCTGCGTAAAGAACCTATTAACACCTATTTTCCAATCTGTCATTGAATTACAGTAACCGTAATGATCGCGCTATTAGGTCCACTGCGTAAAAACCAAGCCAACGGTAACTCACCGTTAAACAGAAATATCAGCTGCCATTTATCGTTAAAAACGCATTGATCGCCTCGACTGCATCGTCGGTGTATAAATCGCGGAAAAAATGATCAGCAGCGTCGATCACTTTCAGCACCACACGTTTGTCGCTCGCCAGCGATGTCGGCTTCTGGTTGAGGCCAACAACAACTTCATCATTGCCTGCCACCACTACTAGGATCGGTTTTTTGATCTTAGGAATCAGATACGGCGTGTCGAGGCGTGGGTCCTGTCCGTTATACGAAACGAAACTGTCGGCTGTCGCTGCGGTATCAGCACAGTTCAGTAAACCGACGTGTTCGAGTACCGTGTTGCCCTTACCGTCTTTGATCAGTTTCTGCGCCTTCGCCAACAGTGGTGCCAAGGGTTTCCCGTAG
>JANNJI010000608.1:0-2953 GCA_031405795.1 Gammaproteobacteria bacterium | reverse complement strand
ACGCGTCCGCGATCTGCTGCGGCGCGAGCCGCGAGCCGCTCTGGCGTGGCGACCGATAGAACACTTGCAGCAAGGAATCTTTGTCGCCGAAGGGGAAAAAGTGATCGTTCGGCTGCTTGAACCGGTCATGCCGACGCGAGGTCAGCAAACACAACGATCCGCTGGGCGGTCGAACCAGGTGGGTGACATGCAAACAATGTGGCCGTTGCAGTTTCGGTCGGGTTGATGATCCAGACGTCAGTCGGACTCACATGCCTCACATTTGATCCCATTGCCGCCCTTGTGAACGTCATCCAGCTTATGGCATGAAATACAGGTGGATTCAATTTCAAACTTATACGGATCTTTCTTGTGGCATGACACGCAGGCCAAACCTTCATGGCGGCCGGTTAAGGGAAAATCGGTGTCTTCGTTATGGTCAAAACTGAGCTTTTTCCAGCTCGCCGTGGTATGGCATTTGTTACACTCCTTGCCATTGCGGCCGCCATGGCTGTCATTGATGCGGTGACAGGAAAAACAATCAGTCGGCGTTTTGGTGTAACGATCATGCGAATGACACCCGGCGCACTGGGTCTTGACGTGTTTGCCGGTTAATTTATATTTGGTCTTGTCGTGATCAAAACTGATGGCCGTCCAGATTTTTTCGTTGTGACAACTATCGCACTTCTTGGCCAGTTTACCTAATCCCTCACCGTGCGGACTGGCCTTTTCATGACAGCTGAAGCAGTCGGATGGAGCGGCGGCAAATTTCTTCTTCGGATCATGGCATTTGCTACAGACCACCGTCTGATGACGGTGATGCAAGGGAAAATCCGTCAACTCATGATGAAAGGTTTGTGGATCGAGTTTGACAATGTCTGCGTCACGGCCTTTGTGATCGGTATGGCAGGTCTTACAACCGGTCTTGGTATCGATCTTCATCAGACCGTGATAACCTTTTTTCGCCTTCACATCCTTGGCAATCTCTTTGTGGCAATCCAGGCAAAGTTGACTTTGATCTTCCTTGCTGAACAGCCGGTGACAATTGTTGCAATCGTCTTCGTACTTGGCGTGCCCTTTAATGACCTTGCCGGGCATGATCAGGGTTTCGATGGTATCCGCCCATACATATACCGGCGGTAAGCCCAGTAGTAATGTCATCGCGAGGACAGAACGCAGACGCTTCATGATTGATAAATATAATGCATTAATTAATAACTGTGTACAGCAAAGACATGCACAAAGCCGGAGATGGCCAGCATAATGAAGAGCGGCAGATGAACAACATGCCACAGGCCGAATAATTTTTCATATACATTAAACTGTGCAACTTTTCGCAACAAACCAATGTATTGCCGCAATGAACCCAGCACCTCGCGCGAAAAATGCTGGCTGATTTGTTTATCCCAGCCACGCTCCTTCGCTTGCCTGTGCAACGTGCGCTTCAACTCACCAATAATGGCAAACCGCGTCGAGAAACACGCAAAGGTGACAAAAGGTAAATGGATCATGCCACTAATAAAACCGCGCGAAACCAGGGTATACACTTCCAGGCGTTTAATCCGTTCAATACTTTTGCGCGACAAGGTCAGGTTATCGCTGAGCTTGCCCTTGGTGATCTTCAAATTGTGCCGGAGGTCCTGCAACCCAGCGCGTTGGCCATAAAGCCCATAATGGATCTTGCCGTAGATATAGCGCCCTATCAGCCCGCTGGCCACCACCGAGAGCATCGAAAAAAGCGCAAGATTACTGTTAAGCGAACCGAGGGAAAAATTCGCATGAAACATAATGAGAATCGGAGCCAATACCCCCATTAACATATGAATCTGAAACCAATATTTAACGGCGCCAAGATGGCGCAAGATACGGATCTTCTTCCGTAAAGGATACAAGAACATCAACAGCATCATGATACCGCCGACCAGTCCCAGGGTATAACCGAGACCTTCATCCGCGCTCAAATTAGTCTCATCGCGGTTTGCCCAGCCCGCCAACAGCACAAGAATTATCGCCACAGCAAACAACCAAATTAACAGTCGTTTACCGAATCCGGCATCCAACGTCACCTCAAAGGTATTGCGCCGACGTCCCACTTTTTGCGCAGCGGATACCGCGGAACCGCCTGGCGTTTTTGCTGGTGTCGCCGCTGCCGCATCATGTTGTGCTGACAAACCCATAAATGTACCACTCAATGAATGTATAACGAATTTCACACCAGGATATAGCAGGCCTTGGCGATTATACCAATGTATTGCCTCATTCTCTCGGCAAAGAAAATGGAATATGTGACTGAATCCTCAATGATTTGCTTCGTTGCGCCCTACCGATAATGGCGTCATGCAGAAAATCTGGGGTGAATCTCGTGGTTTGTTACTGACTCGGATGATAAAAATGGTAAATCCTATAATGAAAATACGCTACACTCTGCGCCATAGGAATTTATTATCGGGCCCCCAGCCACCTGAATTGTATGTGCGGCTCGAACAAAACATAACCAAATCACCATGTCAAAATTCTTTTCCAATCCACAGCATGATGATCGCCAGATTGCCTTCTGGTTAATCGCCGTTGCGATCTTAATTTATTGCATGATTATTTTAGGTGGCGTGACCCGTCTGACCGGCTCTGGCCTGTCGATAGTCGAATGGCAACCGATCATGGGTGCCATTCCACCATTGAATGAAACCCAATGGCTGGAAACCTTTGCGCAATACCAGCAATCGCCGCAATACCAGCAGGTCAACCAAGGCATGACCCTCCACGAATTCAAATCGATCTTTGCCTTTGAATATGCGCACCGCCTGTTGGGTCGTTTAATCGGCGTCGCCTTTGCGCTGCCCTTTTTGTATTTTCTTTTTCAACACAAAATTCGCCGTAGTCTGCTGCCTATATTGATCGTGTTATTTGCGCTGGGCGGCGTGCAGGGATTTATCGGTTGGTATATGGTGCAAAGTGGCCTTGTCAATGAACCACG
>JANNJI010000607.1:0-9583 GCA_031405795.1 Gammaproteobacteria bacterium | reverse complement strand
GCCCAGCCGCGCGGCTTATCCAAAAATGCACTCCTGATAAATTTTCATGGCAATAGGCGTTCCTGCGATCTATCCGTCTTGCCGCCGCCGCCAGCGCGTCCGTATCACGCTGAACAGCTCCCAGGCGGTGAACAATCGGCTGGTCCATAACAAGAGTTTGTTGCGGGGTGCGGGTAACAGCAGTGAGGTACTTGCCATCGCCAACATTGAGTGGAGACGTAAGGTCGTCACAATCGCCAGCCCGATGTCCACTAGCCGCAGACGTTTTTTCAGCTGGATTGCAACATAGGATACCTCGCTACGCTGCGCCGCTGCCTGTAATACCAGGAGCTCGCGCCGTCGCCGCAGATATTCCAAGCGCGCACTCATGATCCACCCGTTAACCGATCACGGTCCTTGCGTAACTCGGCCATGGTCGCGGACAACAACCGTGACCGGCTATTTAATTTACGTTGCACGACCCGCGCGGCAACAACACCACTGATCAAATACAACACGGCGAAACCCGCCAGAACAGTGAGCCGGTGAGTTTCCCAGTAGACCACGACAACATATAGACTTGCGAAGACCACGCCCAACCCGAGAAAAAACAGCGCCACCAGACCATAGAGCAGCAATTCTTTAAACCGAACTACCTCCTCTTCCATTTCGGTGGAGAGGATATCCAGCCGGGTGTGCAGAATCTCGGTAAAAGTCGCCAGTAACTGTTGTAACGATCCCAACAAACCAGTGCCACGTCCAGCAGGTGACGGCGATGCAGTGGAATCGTCATGTCCCATCTTGTTTAGCGCCGTCCGCTGATCAGCATACCAAGCAGAAAGCTCACGCCAGCGGCAATAGCCACCGTCTGCCACGGCCGATCATGGACAAAGTCATCGGTTGCCCGCGCTGCCGCCTTGGTACGACCCACGATCTCGCCTTCGATTTCGCTCAGTCTGCGGCGTGCATCACGCAGGCTGTCTTCAGCACGTGTACGCACCGACGCAATTTTATCTCCGGTCTGACTGGCGGTGGCCTTGAGGAGATCTTCCGCATCAGCGATAACTCGTTTGAAATCTTCTACCAATCGATCCCTTGCTGCTTGTGTTTCAGTTGTCATACCTTACTCCTTGATATAGTTAACGTTTGTGTTTGAAAAAACCGACACAAACGTCTTGGCTAAACCTCTACCACTTACGCTTGCTAAACCTTATGTGGGTATTGCTCTCACCTATTGCAACAAAAGTATGGAACAATTAATCAGCAATACTATTGATCCGGATCATTTTTCGCCGCGATCCATTGACTCTTGTCCGGCAACACTAGCCGCTGCCAGCAGAAATCCCCCGCACAAAATGATGTTGGGCAACATCAATTCGATCCCACGTGCTGTTCGTCCTCCACTGGGCAGGAAGATCGCGGAACTCAGCTCTTGATGTACTCCGATTTGTTGTAACAATTCGCGTGCTTCATGCGGACTATGCCAAAACGCGCCGCGATACGCGCCGCTGCCACCGCGTCGGCCTTTTTGCCAATACAACAGACTGTGATGATTCAACAGGCCAAGCACGATCCGTGTTCGCGTGACGCGAATCATTTCTGCAATCACCTGTTGTTGTTCAGCAATAAAACATAATGAGGTGATCGCCACGCTGTAATCGAAAGACTTGTCGGCGAAAGGTAATTGTCGTGCGTCGGCTTGCTGATAATTTTCATTCGCCACGCGATGCGCACGCGCGTAGTCGATCATCGTCCCATCCGAATCGATTCCGCTAACCGTCAGCCCCTCTTGCGCAAAGCGCCGGGTGAAATAACCCGTGCCGCAACCAACATCAAGCAAGGTCGCCCCGCCGTGAGGTTGCAGATACCTGTATATAAGCCGATATTCCGTCTCACCGATCCAACCGCCGCGATCGGTGCGGTACCAGGCGTCATAGCTATCGGCTGTTAATATCATTGTTGCACTTGAATGTAATAATCTCATTTGCCTCGCTCAGCAACGCGCAACACGGATTATCAGCGCTCAGGTGGCACCCTCAACTAAAACCAACGGAAGAACCAGAACTTTTCATACATTATTTTACTCAGGTGCAACCAGCGTGAGGCTCGCCGCAAACGAACCTGCGGCGCGGGCTCTGCGTAGAAGTTGCCACTACCAAAACCAGCCCGGCCACTTCCGGTTTCGACAAAACAGGCACCGTGTCCTTGAAAGCGACCATCCACCTGGCCGCCATTGATCTGCGCCGCGATGTTATGCGCGACTACCTCCGCTTCGCCATGCGCAAACACGCCCGCCTTGGGTAACGGTTTGCCGATCGCCAAAGCGATACCGGTGACATCGCCGATACCACCACCCAATATCAACACAGTTTTACCCATAACAACTCCTTGTTAAAATACCAATACCTTGTCGGCCCACATCGTCCACTCGGACCACTCCGCCAGCATGCTGCGTTTTGCGCCTTCCACCAATTCGCTGTCGGCGATACCGCGCGCGTCCATGCAGGTACCACACACCCCATCACGCCACCGCTGAGTGTAATCATCTTGAGTAATGATTCAATTCAGTCCGCCGGATTGAGACGCGGATGAGTCTCTTCGCCCCACCACCAAACAATGGCGCCGGACAGTAACATCGCCACGGCGACAAACCAGAAGCCCGCACTCAGCGCACCACCGATGCTCGCAACCCAGCCCAATGCGAGTGCACCTATGCCGTAACCGAGATCACGCCAGAACCGATAGATGCCGATCGCCGAACCGCGCCAGTTAGGGTGTGCGATGTCTGCCACCGCAGCACTCAGATTCGGATACAACAAGGCCATCCCAAAACCCGTCACGGCCGCTGAAAAACACCACCACCAGACATTCTCACCGAGCAGCATCAGCGCCACACCACTGCCACACAACCACATACCCCAGACGATCGGTTTCTGTCGGCCGATGTGATCGGAAAGTTTGCCGGTGAAAAACTGCGAACCGCCCCAGACAAAACCATATACACCGACCACCCAACCGATACCGGCCAGACTCAAACCGTGGTTGTACAGATACACCGGATAAAAAACCCAGATCAAGGCGTCAACAAATTTTTCCACCAGCCCGGCCTGACAGATGACCGCCATGCGGCGATCACGCCAGGTCATCAAGGTAAATACTTCCCAGGTCGTCGGCTTGTCGCTGATGTGTTGCGGATAACGTGGTGTGGGACCGCGTTGTAAACCCGCCGCATGGCGTGCGCCCTCCGCCTTGGCGTGCGGTAATGTTTCTTTCACCCAGATTGCCGTCAGGACAAGCGCCAGCACAATGATCACAATGCCGAAAATAAATAACCCTTCGCGTGGGCCGTACACACTGGCCAGATAAGCGGTGACAATACCTGCTACCGCCACGCCGACATAACCAGAAAATTCATTGAGACCGATAGTCAAACCGCGTTGATCCGCGCGGGTTAAATCAAGCTTTGCAGTTTGCGTCATCGACCAGGTGAATCCCTGATTGATACCCAGCAACACCGTCGCGGCCACTATCCAGTTCCAACTCGGCGCATATAAGATCATGAACGGGATCGGCAACGCCGCTGCCCAACCCAGCAGTAACAGGGTTTTGCGGCCGAGCCGTTCGGACAAACGCCCGGCGACAAAGTTGAGCGTGCCTTTAACAAAACCAAACGCCACTACAAATGCCGTTAACAATACGAATGAATTTTTTGGTACACCGAATTCGGCTTCCGCCAATGCAGGCACTACCGTGCGCATCATGCCGAGCGTCAGGCCAACAAAAAACACCTGCAACAACTGATGTAGAAACTGCGTCAGGTTATCGCGGATACCATAACGGTATAACGCGGGATGGTGATCCATTTTTGTTTGCATGCTAACCTCAAGCTTGTGTATTGGCCGCGACGATACGATCCATCTCGGCGGGACGTGGCGGAATCTCACCCGTCAGGTAACGCACAAATTCCTGTTTGTCGGTAATACACAACCCGGCATTGAAACGTTTTTCAAAACCAATCGTCGAGGAAGGTTTACCGGATAGTCCCGCACCACAGGCACTGCCCGCTTGGTGCCCGGGAAAAATTTCAACCGCGTCCGGCAAGCTCAACAATTTTGCGTGCAAGCTATCGAACAACTGTGCCGCCATTTCCTTTTCTTTGCCGGCCAAATCGGGACGACCAACGCTGCCGACAAATAAAGTATCACCGGTCAACACAAACCAAGGCTCCTCCGTGCGACGCTTATCGGTCACCAGCAAACAGATACTGTCGAGGGTATGGCCCGGGGTGTGTACCACTTTAATCAACACATTACCGACCTCGATCACTTCGTTATCCTGCAATGGCTGAAATGGAAACTTCACCAAGTTCGCATCGCTCTCGTGCAGGCAGTAGTGCGCATCAAGCATCTTGGCTAACGTGCGGCCACCGGAATAATGATCCGCATGGATATGCGTGTCGATGACATGCGTAATGGTGACATTCTGGGCTTTGGCCTGCTCGACAAACCAGTCTTCATCACCCGCGACTACATCAACCGCCACTGCCTTACCCTTGCCGCCACAACCCAATAAATATGACAGGGAGGCTTCTTTGGTTGCCAACTGTTTGAAGAACATGGTGTTGTCTCCGTATTAAAGTGTGATTAAATAAATCAGTTGTCGCTTGCCAATGGCAAACCCTGTGTACGCCATTCGGCCACGCCCTGCTCCAATCGCACTGCCTTGAAACCTTTTTTATTAAGAAGCGCCACTGCCTCACGTGCCATCAAACAAAACGGTCCACGACAGTAAGCCACCACTTTGCAGTTGACCGGTAGTTCTTTGAGCCGCTGTTTTAATTCCGCCAATGGAATAGAACGCGCATGCGGCAGATGTGCGGTGCGGTATTCATCGACAGGTCGCACGTCGAGCACGATCACCTCGCCGCGTTTGGCCTGGCTTAACAATTTTTTGCCGTTCATCGGTGCAAGTTCGTTGGGATGCGTCACCAGCGCACGCATCGCAGTTTGTAATGAAGTCAGGCGTGACTCAGCAGCCGTACGTAAGGCGACCCACAAGGTTGCGACTTGTATATCAGCCAGACGGTAATAAATATTACGTCCCTCGCGCCGAGCCTCGAGCAGGCGCGCCGCTTTTAATGCCTTCAAGTGCGCACTGGTGAGTTTAACCGTGATACTGGCCGCTTGTGCGAGTTGCTCGACGGGCTTTTCCCCCTGGCACAGTATCTCAATAAGTTCCAGGCGCTTGGGGCTGGCCAGCGCCTTACCCAGCCGCTCCACCTGTTCATACAGGCTATCTGTGATTTGTCGGGTGGTTTTCATCACAAAACCTATATTCTAACGATTGTTAGAATATTAAAGTCTAACTCGCGCAGACTGTCAAGCTCTTCCTGCGCGAGAATGTGTGCCCTGTATGCCGACCTGACTAGCTACATACGTCAACATTGGCATAATTTTGGATTTCTTGCGTAGAGAACGTGTTGTTTTAACTCGCGCTGCTCCGTTAGAGTAGATGCACGGTCTTCAATAGGGGACTGATTGCGCGAAGACTTAATTCATCCCTTCTATAGGGGCTAGCAGATCTTCCAGAAAAAATGCTGACAGTGCAGAGCGGCCTGAGCGACCGGATTTAGTGTAAATAGAACGCGATTGTTCGCGAATGGTGCGCTCACTCACGGCGCGGATGGTTGCAACTTCTTTGTGGCTGAGGCCCTTAAGCAGCAATAGTGCCACCTCACGTTCCGCATCGGTGAGATTCCAACGAGAAAATTGTGCATTGATAGCTTCACCCAATCCAGTCAGTAACGTGCGTGAATCACTGCGCCAACGTTGTCCTTGAATACGAGCCACTTCGAGATCACGGAGTAATTTTAAATTGTCATCCCGCTGGCGATGAGTCACACGAAACAGCAGAGCCACACCAACACTGGCTAATACCACCGGAACAATATCCAGAAGTCCCAGGAGTAAATGCCCGAGAGTGGCATCGGGTTCTTGAATTATCTCAATACCAAGAAAAAGTCCGATACCGGCTATTACTGCAATGATGGCCCAGATTCTCGTTCGGGTATCGATCCAATCGCTCATGATAGTTCCTACAGTAAAATCACCCCTGCTCGTGAAGAGTCGGGGGTGCGGTTTGCTTGTTGGGGTAACCTTTTACCTGCCCAGTTATTCCATACCTATTTGTATTGAGAATATATCACGCTTATTTCTGAATAATCTCTACTAGTTCTAAGCGCTCACCGGTTTTTGGTTTGATTTCCAAAATGAAACCCACCCCAGGCGCAAAGTATTTGTGTTCGAGCAAGCTGGGGATAATGGGCGAAAAATCACGGGTTATCAGGCAATTATTTGTGCAGGAGGCAGCGGGGACGTTGGCAGAACCGGAAAGGCTTAACACTTCGGCACCATCTTCGGCATTGTTTAAGGCAAATTCCTGTCGATAACTCTCGCCAATGACGGGTGCCACCTTCATGGCAAAGCCGGGTTTTGCACTGTCCACGCCTGCTGTCCATGAACCATCGATACTCACCACCACGCCGTCCTCATACTCCAGGCTGATTTCGCCAAAATACCAGACGTTGCCTTGAATATCCTGGGCATACCAATCCAGGGTGTCTTCAATCACTTGGCCATTCACGCGGACGATATCGTGTACCTCGCGGCAAGTGACGCCTTCTATGACACGTGTTTTGTCGGTAACGCTGACTCGAATTTCTTCATTACCAATTTTGTAGACCATGGTTCTACCTGGGATCAGTAAGAAATACGGATTGGGTGCGATGCTCTTGCCAATCTGATTTGGATCAGCGAACATCAATGGATCAATGTGAGGTTCATAGGCCGCCTCGCCAATCGCCGCACAAAAATCGGTACATCCTTGCCGATGTTCGCTACAGGTTTTAAGCTTTTCACGAAACGCAACCCCAATATCCTGTCCACATTTCTTATGGTCAGCTGGATCGGAGATATTGGCGCAGTTACCAACCGCAATCTAATAGTTATCTGATGCTTCATATTTACACGCGGTAAATGCGGCAGAAGTAGTTTTTGTGCAAGCCTCACTTCGAGTTTTCCGGTCATCATCAATTCCTCGTGCCCAGGTCATTGCGCTGACAATACTCATAATTGTGGTGAATACCACCAATTGGCCGATAAGCCTCGAGAGTTTGCGTGGATATTTGCTTAGTTGCTCGCCCACAAGAAAATACAAGGTGTTCATTTTTCTGGGATTGCCGGTGGCATCAAATTTAAAACTCTGTATCTGTGTTTGCTGGTTAACACGGTGTAGCACTTGCAGTATTTTCAGTAATGGTTTCTTCGTTTCAATCGTCATGACTTTTCTCCTAAAGTTGCAGACAGCCGCCGTTTGGGCTGTTGCTGGAGTTGTAGTGGAGTGGCAAAGGAGTATCTATTGGCGGTATGACATAGGTGGTGTAGCCATGATGGTATTGGCATACCCCAGGGCGGAAACGTTGTTGCCAGCGAACTAGCTACTCAAAAAAATTGTATGGCTTTGTGACGCAATAGACAAATTACTATTTATATCTGGGGGTTAGAATTTGGTGTAATAAAGTGGTGATGTCTGTTTTTAAAGTCATTTAAGGGCATCTCTAAAAATGCCATGCGTTTATCAGCGTTAGGCCTGCGCAGCTGCTAAAATAAATGAAGTATTTTTAGTTGAGGATATTTATGTTAATACAGCCTGGGTTTTTTGATATTACGGAACGCGCTCAGCCGCTAACGCGGATGGATGATCCACTGGCGGCCTTAAACGCCCGAATCGACTGGGAAGCTTTTTGCATGGCGTTAAATCGTGTGCATGAAAAAGTCCGGAAGAGCACAGGCGGCGCTAAACCGATAGATGTTGAGTTGAAAACTTGCGCAAAAAATGAAAGAAGGTTGAGTAACCAACCAATATCTAATTAGGGGAATACTAATGCAATTCATTTCATCCTGCTTACGTCCGTGGACACTCCTTGTTTTAGTCAGCCTGGGACTGATATTGAGTGCGTGTGGTGGGAGTGGGGATAGCAGTTCGGCGGGCAATAGTGGTGGTGGTACGCCTATTACCGGGCTGAGCATTAACACCAGCGCAATTAATTTTTCCGCCACTCAAAATGGGGCACTTCCTGCCACGCAATTTTTTACTATTACCTGGACAGGTTCCAATGTGGCAGGTGTATTAATTGGTGTGCCAGCAGGTACGACAGTGCCGTCTTGGTTAAGTCTGTCGGCACCTGGCACCACAACGATAAGCCCGGTGACACTTAATGTGGCGGTAACTGCAACGAATCTTGACCCCGGTAACTATTCAACAACTATTCGAATCATCCCCCGTGATATCAATGGTAATTCGCTTGGGTTGATAGATATACCACTAACATACGTTGTTAATTCGACTGTAACGAATATAACAGGTTTAGATTTCCCGAGTAACCCAACAAGTAATATGCAATCAGGGCCTTATGTGGCATTTCAGTGGACTAATCCTCAGAATATCGGGCTTCCCGCCTGGGGGCCACTTATTCCCAATACAACACGCGGCGCAGGTGTTACCTATATTTGGAAATACAAACCTCGTCAGCAGGCCGGATATTACGTCACGCTTTGGTGGGCTTCTAATGACGGGGTCTTCTACCCTTCCAAGGTATATTATGGTGCGCATCCTTATCCTGTCGGTAGTGGCAATACCACGCTAAACCATTACTGGGAGTTGGCCGGAATGGAAAGTGGCGCAGATTTTGTAATTACCAACTCGGGCTCACCAAAAACTGTGGTTAAAGATGTCTGGTATACGCAGGCTTTGCAAATTATTGACAATGGGAACGATACTCGCACGGCAACTTTTTATATCAATTTACCATCGACGGCACCTGAAGACATCATCACTCACACCTCTAATTCGAGTTTTTCAGAAATACCCGCCAGTCCTGCTTTAATATTTGGTGATTCACCCTGGTATGCTGGTTACCAGCATGAGCGTTTGAGTGGAATCTTAAGAGGCATAAAAATATTCAACAAGGGACTCAGCCAAATAGACATACTATCTGAGGCGGCAAATGATAATTTAGTAACAAGTGAGGGAATCGCTAACGTCTGGTATATGAATATCAATCCAACTCCCGATGATATTTCAGATAAATCGGGGAAGAATCACCATCCAGCATGGGTACAAAGTCAGCGCGCCACACTTTGGGTACCATAAAAGGCAAGATAACGTTCATGCCATGATACAAGACGTGACTCCTTTATTTGCTCTGACTCGTCGCAACGTGCAGCAATAACAACTGTCAGGCCAATCTTTTATTTGGACAAGATGATATCCGCGTTTATGTGATGAAACAAAGCGAGACCTGACCCGAATGGCACTTACTTAAGCTTCTTCGGATGCCCGTATTTTATTACTAACAACCGCGCTTCTTCACGCGGTTTCATCAATAACGGATAGGCGTTTGGCGCCTTGCGAGGTGGGCCGGCCGAACAGATGCGGTTCCAGCGTGCGGTAGGTGATGACCAACACCGGCGGCAGGATCAGCCATTGCAGCAGCGGCGAAACGCCAATACCGAAAATCAGCGGCATGCTCGCCGCATAACCCCAG
>JANNJI010000606.1:0-2399 GCA_031405795.1 Gammaproteobacteria bacterium | reverse complement strand
ACCACCGAACGGCTGGGATTTACCGGGCGTGAAGAAGGTATTGCAGTTTTTGCGACGGTCTTATTGCAACATTAATGGACGAACTGGCGTATTCCATTGAATCACCCTATGCGTTTGGTTCACCGCCGGTCAAGGCTGTGTTTAAAGCCAGCGCGGATGATTTTATTGTCGACGAATATTTGCCTTTTACGGCGACGGGTGCAGGCGAACATGTGCTGCTGCATATTCGCAAGACAGGCTTAAATACACAAGATGTCGTCAAACTCATCGCGCGGTTTAGTGGTGCCAGAGAACGCGATATCAGTTATGCCGGATTAAAAGACAAACAGGCCGTTACTTCGCAGTGGTTCAGTATTCAACAACCCATCGGCAAAGAACTTCCCTGGCAGGCAATGGCGACGGCGCAACTCACGATTTTGCAATCGTTGCGGCATTCGCGCAAATTGCGCCGTGGTGCTGTGTCGCAGAACCGGTTTGTGATACACCTGCGCCAGGTTGAGGGCGACATCCCGGCCATGATGCAACGGCTCAGCCTTATTGCGAAGCAGGGTGTCCCAAATTATTTTGGCCGCCAGCGTTTCGGTGCGAAAGGCCAAAACATTATGCAAGCACAACGGATGTTTGCCGGTGATAGCGAACCGCGCCGATTCGAGCGCGGTATGTATCTCTCCGCCGCACGTTCCTGGCTTTTTAATCAAGTCCTGGCAACGCGCATTATTGATCACAGCTGGAACCAGGGGATGGACGGGGATGTGTTTTGGCTGGAAGGTACCAAGCGATTTTTCAGCAGTAGCGGTATGGATGATGAGCTGTATCGCCGCCTTGCTGAATTGGATATCCACCCAACCGGGCCTTTGTGGGGACAGGGTGAGCTGTCCACACAAGACAAGGCCCGCGAGTTGGAATTGAGCGTGATAGCCCAGCACTCAACGCTGGCACGAGGATTGGAAAGCAGGGGCTTGGAGCAAGACCGGCGCGCCTTGCGCATTATCCCGCAACATTTTAAATACACCTACAGCGCGGAAGAACAACAGCTTAAATTGGAGTTTGTTTTACCCGCTGGTGGTTATGCAACCTCCCTGTTACGGGAGATTGCGGTTACTGCGGAAAATCAATCAGGCCGTGAGTTTGAATTGATTCACGAGGGATTGTAATTGTGTTGCCAGTTTGGATAATTCATGGCTTGCGGCGGTAGTTTGCTCCGCTGCACCCGCTGTGTCATGCGACAACTGACTAATGTTGACAATGTTTTTGTTAATTTCCTCTGCTACGGAAGTTTGTTCTTCTGCAGCACTGGCAATCATGGCGTTCATTTCATTGATGGTGGTCACCGACTGCGTGATGGCTTCCAATGACGTTGCCGCATTCTTGGCTTGTTGAACCCCCGATTGCGCCTGACTACGCCCTTGCTCCATCACTTGTACGGCATTGCGTGCGCCGGTTTGCAGTCGTTCAATGGTCAGCTGAATTTCTTGCGTGGATTTCTGGGTACGACTGGCCAAAGTACGGACTTCATCGGCAACAACGGCAAAACCACGACCTTGCTCACCGGCACGTGCTGCTTCAATTGCCGCATTCAATGCCAGCAAGTTCGTTTGCTCTGCGATACCCTTAATCACATCCAACACCGTGCCGATATTGGTGGTGTCCTCTTCCAACTGATGAATGGCTTGCGACGCGCGATCAACATCTTCAGCCAATTGCTGAATAGCGGTGGAACTTTGCATGACAATGGTCTTGCCGCCCTTTGCCTCAGCATCGGCGCTGCTTGCCGCACTGGCCGCAGAGGTGGCATTACTGGCAACTTCCTGTACGGTTGCCGTCATCTCATTCATCGCAGTTGCAACTTGTTCGGTTTCGCGGCGTTGTCGTTCAATGGTACCGTGCGCATTGCGTGCGACTGTTGCCATTTCCTCGGAAGCGGCGGCCAGCTGACTCGTGGCACTGGTAATTTGCTGTACTAAGGCCTCAAATTTTTCAACCATATGATTAAAGGCGACACCAATCTCGCCCATTTCATCCTGGCTGTCGACATGCAGGCGTGCGGTCATGTTGCCTTTGCTCATTTCACCTAATGTAGTGCTTATTTGGGTGATGATGTTTTGAATTGTCAGGTAATACGCTATAGAAAAATAGGTAAATAAGACGATGGTGATACCACTGAGAATGAAAATAGTCAGCCGGGTGTCGGCGTCTGTGTTACCACTGATTATAAGCCAGGAGAGTAATACAGTTGGTATGATACTAATCGCAACGAAAGAACATATTTTTGTGAAATAGGACATGCGATTTAAAATCATCGCCGCCGGATTAAAAAGCGAATTCATCGCATTCTCCTTGCTTCATGTTTTAACCGTATTACAGCAGCCACACACCTGAATACCAATAATCAGGGGGTC
>JANNJI010000605.1:0-1400 GCA_031405795.1 Gammaproteobacteria bacterium | reverse complement strand
TCGATGCCGTTGTTGGCGGCGATCTTCAGTGCGGTCGGTGTACTAGGTGGTTTTTTTGTCGGGGTCGGTTTGTTAGGGGTTGATGAAGGTGCCTATTGGTCACAGATGCAAGCCAATGTGGATTTGTATGATGATATATACAACGGTGTGATCAAAAGCGTGGTGTTTGGCATTGTCGTCACCTGGATTGCCTTGTTTGAAGGCCATGATGCTATTCCGACATCTGAGGGGGTCAGCCGTGCGACGACGCGCACCGTTGTACATTCGTCGTTGGCCGTACTTAGCTTGGACTTTATCTTAACTGCATTAATGTTTGGAGCGTAATTAACATGGTGACATCACGTTCAACTGAAATTTGGGTCGGTTTGTTTATTGCCGCTGGCATGGCCGCGTTGTTCATGCTGGCGATGAAAGTCAGTAATCTGAGCTCTTATTCCAATAGCGATGGCTTTGATGTCGTCGCGTTATATGAAGATGCCAGTGGCTTGAAGATACGTTCACCGGTGACCATGGCGGGGGTGACGATTGGTCGGGTGACCGACATTAAATTTGAACCGCTGTGGGATGTGACGCTGCGTGACGGCAAACTTCTCAAACTAGTAAGTAAAGCAGGTACTGAGGTGGCCAAGACGGCGAGCGAATCCATGAAGCGCAGCTTCGTTGCGGTGGTGACCATGCGCATTGACAACAGTTACAACAACAAGATCCCCGAACAATCCGATGCCAATATCTATACGGCGGGTTTGCTGGGTGAGAAATACGTGGGGTTATCGCCGGGTTCAACCTCGAGCAGTTGCGAAGATGCCGACTTGGCCGCCGCACTGGAAGGGAAGACCGCAACCAGCAGCGGTAAAGATTGCCAGGCACGTTATCTGAGCCAAGGGTCGCTAATCAAAAAATCCCAAGGGTCGATTGTCTTGGAAAAACTCATTGCGCGCTTTATCGATAAATTCAGCGACAGTGGCAGCAAGAAATAATCACACCATGACCCAAATCACGATTGAGCAAGTCAAACCGGCCTACTTCCTCATCACCGGGGAGTTGAATGTGTATAGCGTGCCGCAGGCCGAGCGCCAAATGGCGGTGTTACTAAGTCCGATATCAGCGGGCGAGGTGTGCATCGATCTGCAAGCCGTTACCCGCTGTGACAGCGCGGGTCTGGCGCTATTGGTCGCCTGGTTACGTCTGGCAAAGCGCCAGCAGCTCACCCTGGTCTATCATCATTTACCCGAACAACTCCTGCAGATGGCCCGGGTCACTGAGGTTGATAGTTTGTTGCCGCTGTCGGCCTAGCGGTGTGTTTCCAAGGGGTGTTCCGAGGCCTGCGTATTTAGCCGCGAATTGCTGACATCAATAACTACTTTGCTTTGGCCAACAGGCTGTCAAATTGTTTGCGCAGT
>JANNJI010000604.1:0-2498 GCA_031405795.1 Gammaproteobacteria bacterium | reverse complement strand
TATTTCTGATTCGGCACGTCAACAGGCAAGTGCGGCAAATAATATTTCCGATACCATGAACGTAATTCAGGAAATTACCACGCAAACCTCCGCAGGTACCAATGAAACAGCAGCGTCAATCGGTAACCTGGCGGAATTAGCCAACGAATTACGCCGTTCCGTAGCAGGGTTCAAACTGCCTATTTAATGGCAGCCAGAGGTGAGTTGCATTGATGCCCATGCGCGAACATCCGCACAAACAGGCACCGTGGCTTTACGTGCCGCCCGCCACAATGGATGCTGAATTGTTCCAGCAATGGTCGCTGTTATTGGAACAACGCACGGGTATCGCCTTGCCCGAATCACGTAAAACCTTTTTGATCACCAATCTCACGATCCGCATGCGTGAGTTGGGAGTCGCAACTTTTGGGGCTTATTACGATCTGATCGTTTCCGGCACACAAGGATTACTTGAGTGGGAAACACTGATTGATCGTCTCACCGTGCATGAGACACGTTTTTTTCGTGACGCTGTCGCGCTACAGTTTATTCGCGATGTTGCGTTACCCAGGTTACTGCAGAGTAATGCCGCGCCCTATACGGTGAATGTGTGGAGTGTCGGCTGTGCGACCGGGGAAGAGCCCTATTCACTGGCAATGATTCTGGATAGTTATTTTTCGCAACAAGCTGATGGCTATTATTATGGGATTACGGCCTCGGATGTGAGTCGTACCTCGTTAAGTGCAGGCCGCCAGGCGCTGTATCATAAAAACCGTGTAAAGAATGTACCTGCCTTGCTGGCACGACAATATTTACACGCGGTCGACACAGAGCATGTACAGGTCACTGCCGGATTACGCCAGAAGGTGTGTTTTGTCCCGATTAATATCATCGAATTGGATGAGCGGCCGATCTCGAGCATGGATATTATCGTATGCCAGAATGTGTTTATTTATTTTAAACAAGCATTGCGTCAACAGATATTGAATCGGTTGGTTGAGCATTTAAACCCCGGCGGTGTACTGATTCTCGGACCAGGTGAAGTCACCGGCTGGTCACACCGCGAGTTGGTACCGGTTAGCTATCAATCCATTTCGGCATTCCAGCGAATATTGCCTGTTAGCGGAGGGGCATGAGCATGGCACAAGTGCGCACTCTTGACGGCAATATTCTCAGTTGGGTTAAAAATGAGATTGATACCACCATGCAGCAGGCGCGTCAGGCACTTGAGGCACACGTTGAAACGCCGGACGATGAATCGCAATTACGGTTTTGTTTAAACTATTTGCACCAGGTTAACGGCACTTTGCAAATGGTGGAGTTATACGGTGCCAGCATGTTGGCCGAAGAGTTGGAGCGCGTTACCCAGGCCATCATTGATAAGCGAGTCAGCAATCGTGACGACGCCTATGAAGGATTAATGCGCGGCTTGATGCAATTACCTGACTATCTGGAAAAATTACAGGCGGGACAACCTGACTACCCGATCATTTTATTACCCCTGATCAATGATCTGCGTGCGACACGTAATGCGGGGTTGCTGACTGAAAGTGCGTTGTTTTCACCGGATCTGGAAGTGGATGCGCCGATTCCATTTGAACGGGTTGAACAACCCATTGACACCCTCGCACGAAAATTGCGGCATGCCTACCATTTGGGGTTGCTCAACGTTTTTCGTGGTACTGATGCCAAGTCAGGACTGAAGAAGATATCTGCCGTGGTTGAAAAATTGCGGCATGCCTCCAACGATCCGGATGCCAGTCGCATGTTATGGGCGGCTGGCGGCGTGATCGAAGCCTTGCAAGATCAAGGTATTGATTCTTCTGTGGCGGTGAAATTACTGCTCGGTCAGGTTGATCGGCAGGTTAAGAAGATTATTGATAAGGGTGAGTTTGCGCTCTCCAATGAACCACCAAAGGATTTATTAAAAAACCTGTTGTATTACGTGGCGAGTTCCAATTCGGGCGGACTACGGGTTAAAGAATTAAAAGATGCGTTTCATCTGGCCAGCGTTATGCCGGATAACGAAACGTTGACGCGTGCCCGTGCCGATTTATCCGCACCGAATGCTGCGCTGATGCGAACTGTATCAACCGTGCTGTTAGATGATCTTGCTCAGGTCAAAGAAACACTCGATGTGTTTATGCGGACCAAGGATCGTAATAGCAGCGATGCTCCGGCGATCATGAGTGCCAAGTTAGCACAAATGGCAGATACACTGGGGATGCTTGGTTTCGGTGATCAGCGTCACATCCTGCAAGATCAGGTTACAAGCTTGAATGAAATGTCAGCGAGTAAACGTGAGATTACTGATGCATCATTGATGGATGTTGCGAGCGCCTTATTGGGTATCGAAGCTATTTTACATGAACCAACTGGTACACCGGTTGATACGAGCGCGCGCCCTACGTCTGATGAAAGTCAGATGCGTGTTTTTCAGGATCCAGAACGGCGTAAATTGATTAAACGTGTTGTCGATGAGGCCAAAGTTGACCTGAATGTGATCAAAGAGGCCTTTC
>JANNJI010000603.1:0-4374 GCA_031405795.1 Gammaproteobacteria bacterium | reverse complement strand
GGCCAGCGGCCACGCTGAAGCCCAGGAACTGAAGCGGCCGAACGCTTGTCAGGCCGATCATGAGCGGCAGGACGATCCTGAACCCGTAGAGGAATCGGTAGCTGACCAGCACTTGCAGACGGTGGTTTTCGAAGAAGCGGCGGGCAGGTTCAAGTTTTGCTTTGATTGCCGGACGCCGCTCGACGAAGTAGGTGCCGTTGAGTTTCCCGATGAGGAAGTAAAGCCAATCGCTGGCAAAAGATCCAAAAAAGCCAAAAAAGACAGTTTCCAGCCCACCAAAGGTCCCGCTATAGACGAGCGAGGCCGCCACGAGGAGCGCGGTCTCGCCTTCGACAAAAGTCCCGAGCGCCAGTGCGAGGTAGCCGTATTGCCGGAGAAACTCTTCCATGTCACGAAGGTACTTCTCGGCTGCCCCGATCCCGATAGTCATCGGGAGGGGCCTTCGGCCGGCGAACAATTCTTTTAAAAAAACGTAACCAGATGGTGAAAATGTAATTTCTTAATGCGTTACTTTTGTATACCCGTTTGAAGGTCTGCCGAAGCTGGATCCTTAACCTGGAACAACGAATTTGAACAACCACTTCACCCTCACCGAGCACGAAGCATCGCTTCTCCGCCGGTTTGATTCCCTCCCCCTGGTGAATAGAAACTTCCGACGACAAATCCGGATTTGATACCGCCGCCAGCGGTACTCACAGTGATCTGCGTTCTGCGGGTCAGTGTCTTTTCTCTTCATTTTCAAACTGTTCATGTTTAAACAACCACTGAGAATTGGAATCTGTCATTCATGTTCGGGAAGCTACCCCGGACGATAAAATATACGCGGTAACGATTACCGACGAGATGGCCGAATCGGCCAAAGCGCGCGGCACCGGCATCGCCAAACGAACCCCGGAGTACATCGAGTCCAAGATGGACGAAGGCAAAGCGGTGATCGCCATCACCGACGACGGCACCTGGGTGGGCTTTTGCTACATCGAGGCCTGGCAGCACGGCCTGTACGTGGCCAACTCCGGCCTGATCGTCGCACCCGCCTTCCGCAAGTCAGGCGTGGCGACGGAAATCAAGAGGAAGGTGTTCGAGCTTTCGCGGCAAAGCTGGTGATGTGTTCGCTGCGGTTAGTATAGTTTGCGATCATTTCACCGTTCATGCGGATACCCAGCTCGCGCACGATATCCGGGTTGGTAATGGGATCAACAAACTTCAATTCGATATTGGCTTTGTGTTTTTGGTAGCGCTTGATCAGGTCTTTGACACGTAGCCTCTCAGGCGAGGTATCGCCGCCGCTTTGGTAAGAGGTAATCAGCAGCGGTTCGGGCATACGCTCCAAAACTTTAATACTGGCCTCGGATAAGGTATGGCGCCCGGTGGCGGTCCAGTCGAATTCTGCGTGATACAGCACAGAAATTGTCGCGAGCAAACCCATGACGGCCAGAAATAAGATCAAGAATGCCCAGCTCTGCAGGCGTAACTGACGGCGTGATTTTTTATTAATATCCATAAATAATGTTTTATCGCTGCAAGCGATCCCCATCAAGACGACGAATGCTTAATACCATGAAGGTGACGATGACGATAACAAAGTACAAAACATCGGTGCTGTTGACGATGCCACGTGAAAACGACTCATAGTGGGTCAGCATCGAGAGGTAAGACAGGAGATTAAACACACCTTCACTGCCGGGTGAGTTACCGGCCATATTAAAGATCCAGAGCAGCAACAATACGCCGAAGGTGCTGATCGCCGCGATGGTCGGCTGTGCGGTGAGGCTCGACATAAACACGCCAATGGCGGCAAAGGCCGCAACCATCAAGATAGCGCCCAACAGTAAGCTAAAGAATAAACCGAAGTCGATACTGCCGGCGAATAATAATGACAATGGCATCAAGCTATAGATAAGGGTCATGATGATAAGGAAGGCAAGCACACCCAGATATTTGCCGACCACGATCTCCGTCATCGACAGCGGTGCGGAAAACAATAAAGTCAGGGAACGATTACGGCGTTCGTCGGAGATCACCCGCATGGTGATCAGCGGTACCACCAGCATCAAGATGATGGACGCACTACTGTACAGGGGGGCAACAACAAAGTCAGTCACCCCCAGCGGCATGGCGTACATGTGCAATCGCGCTTGGTGGGTCATCAGGAAATCCTGTAAGGCAAACAGGAAGAGCAGTGACAAGATAAACTGCACCACGCCGATGACCGACCACGCCAACGGTGATAAAAACAGGGTGCGCAATTCGCGTGCGGCAATATGGAAGATCATGCAGCTTGTTCCTCCTGTGCAGCGGTTGCGGTGACACCGATTTCCTTGGAGGTGATCTCAACAAAGATCTGTTCCAGGGTTTTGTACTCGGGGGTTAATTCACATAAACCCCAATGGCGCTCAATGGCAATCTTGGCAATCTCATTCGCCGGTTGTTGCTCTGCGGCGTGTGATAAACGAAAACGCTGATTGCCAAGTGCTTCGACATGATTGATCTGCGGCAGATTTTGCAATGTCTCTGGGGAGGGCGGTGTTTGCAAACCGATAATCAAACTGGTGGCACGGGTTTGTTGATTCAGATTGATCATGGAGTCGTTATAGACCAAGTGACCGCGACTAATAATTTGCACATGATCACAAGTCATCTGCACTTCCGGCAAAATATGCGTGGAGAGGATCACTGCGTGTTCTTTGCCGAGTTGCCGGATCAAACTGCGAATTTCGCGGATCTGGATCGGGTCAAGACCGACTGTGGGTTCGTCGAGGACGACCACTGCCGGGGAATGAATGATGGCCTGGGCGATGCCGACCCGTTGTTGATAACCCTTGGATAAATTGCCGATCAACCGATGACCCACGTCGGTGAGGCCACAGCGTTCTTTGGCGGATTGCAGCGCGGGTTTGATCTTGTCTTTGGCCAAGCGATTGATACGTGCGCAAAATCGTAAATATTCATCCACGCTCAGTTCACGGTATAACGGTGGCTGCTCGGGCAGGTAACCGATTTGCGCCTTGGCGAGTTTGGGTTGATCCAGCAGATCAATACCGCAGATTTCAATGCGACCGGCGCTGGGGGCGAGATTGCCGGTGATCATCTGCATGGTGGTGGATTTTCCTGCACCATTGGGGCCGAGGAATCCCAGCACCTCGCCGCGACGTACTTCAAAAGTAACGGCGTTCACTGCCTGGAGTGGACCGTAGTGGCGGCTTAAGTGTTCTACTTTAACGAGTATGTCACTGCTCATAGGCTTCTTGTAGGGGTTGTGTGCCAACAGATAACGCCAGGGCGATAGCCAGAACGTTATCGCTGCCAATTATAGGCAAGTGTACTCGGCTGACAAGCTAATTATTAAACGCAGAAAAAACCCCGCAATGGCGGGGTTTAGTAATGACGACTAAGTCAGCAAGAGCAAGTTACTTGATCTTGCCTTCTTTGTAGATCACGTGTTTACGTACAACGGGATCAAACTTCTTGATTTCCATTTTTTCCGGCATAGTACGTTTGTTTTTCGTGGTCGTGTAAAAATGACCCGTATTTGCGCTGGAGATCAAACGGATTTTTTCCCGAATGTTTTTCTTGGCCATGCTGTATTACTCCTTAAAACTTTTCGCCACGGGCACGCAGATCAGTCAACACCGCGTCGATGCCCTTTTTGTCAATAATACGCAGGCCTTGACGGCTGATGCGCAGATTTATCCAGCGATTTTCTGTTTCCACCCAAATGCGATGGGTATGCAGATTCGGCAAAAAGCGACGCTTGACTCTATTGTTCGCGTGTGAAACGTGATGACCGACCAGGGGTCGTTTTCCAGTGATTTGGCAAACGCGCGACATAATGAATTCTCCAAAAACGTATCGATACAGCAAAAGAGGGCGGATTTTACTTAACTATAGGGGTTGCTGACAAGCGAAAGCTGACATTTTTATTATAACCAGCCACGCTCAGCAAAAGACACACACTCCCCATCCCCCACCACCAGGTGATCCAGCACCTGGACATCGACCAGGGCCAGCGCTGCGCAGAGTCGTTTGGTCACGTCCCGGTCGGCCTGGCTGGGGGCGGCGACACCGGAGGGGTGATTATGTGCGAGGATCACGGCGGCGGCGTTGTGGCGTAGCGCCTGTTTCACCACCTCGCGTGGATGCACTTGTGCCCCGTTGATGGTACCGCGAAACAACTCTTCAAACGTCAGGCAGCAATGGCGATTATCCAGGAACAGGCAGGCAAACACCTCGTGTGGGTAATCGCGCAGCCGTGCCTGTATATAAAGCTTGGCTTGGGCCGGGTCGCTGATGGCATCGCCTTGTTGCAGGGTTTGCCAGAGGTGGCGACGACCCATTTCCAGCACCGCTTGCAGCAAGGCATATTTAGCTTGGCCC
>JANNJI010000602.1:0-10338 GCA_031405795.1 Gammaproteobacteria bacterium | reverse complement strand
GCAGTGAGTTGCCAACACCGTCGCGGTTCGCGTGTGGCAGCGCGACCTTGCCGCAACAGCGTGGGTAAGGCGCTGGCGATGACGTCACCAATCGGGTGTTGGTAATACTGGCAGGCCCAATTCAGTAGTTCGAGTAATTCGCTGTCCAGTAGGGGTGAGTCATCAAGTAATGCCTGGGCGCGTTTGAGTTTGGATGTGGGTTGATCGGTCTTGTTGCTGTGTGCCACGATGATGCCCACGAGTTTTTGTCGCCCAAACGGTACACGCACACGGCAACCGACCTGACATTGCGCGGCATCGTGTTGCAGTGGTGGCAAGTAATCGAACAGACGGCGCAATGGGGTGGGGACGGCGACGCGCAAATAGGCGGGAGGGTGTGACATGGGGCGTGACTGTACCAGCTCGCCGCCGCGGGTTCACCTGCCAATCGTGATGACGGCTTGTTTTTAATAACACATGAACTAGTGTTGCTAACTCCTTGTTGTATAAACAATATGTATGTTTTCCACAGGATCTGTGGATAAGTGTGTGGATGAATTGCGAGAAAGCCCCCGATTGCCGCAGCAATATTGCAGTTTTGTTAAAGTGATTATATTTTAAACGTTGATATTAATTTATATATTTCAGCAAGTTATACTATTTTTACTGTATATGTCGGCTATTCTGATTAACCTTATACACATAACTAGTTGATCTTCCGGCCTCCTGTGTATAAATCAGTCTTCGCTGATATGGCGCCCGCGCTTTTGTCCCCTGGTTGTAACCTGGACTATCCGTGGATTGGTTGATGTTGTTCGGGTAATCCGCCAGCGTTTTGCATCCTGCCCGGCAGCTTGGTTACCATGCAGTAAGATTAGTCACCCTCGGCGTAGATATTTATGCAATGGCAAGCGATAACACAACACATTAGCCGGACGTGCGGCAAAACATTTCAGTTGGAGTCACCTACTCGTGTCGGGGGTGGTTGTATTAACACAGCCTATCGGCTGAGTGGGGGTGGTGACGATTATTTTGTAAAACTGAATTGCGCTGATCGGTATGACATGTTTGTCGCTGAGGCGGAAGGTTTGCTGGAACTGGCTAATGCTCATGCCGTGCGCGTACCCAAACCGGTGTGTACAGGTGTGTATGACGATCAGGCCTATCTGGTCATGGAGTTCATCACCCTAAGTGACCCAGTCGGCGCACAGGCCATGCGCCATTTAGGCGAACAGCTCGCTCAATTACATCGTTACACGAAACCGCAATGTGGCTGGCAACGCGACAACACGATAGGGTCCACTCCGCAACGCAATCATTGGATGTCAAACTGGTTATCATTCTGGCGCGAACAGCGTTTGGGTTATCAATTGCGTTTAGCGTCTGAACAGGGCCTGCCGCGGCGTGTGTTGGATAAAGGAGAACAAGTGCAAAATAAGATGGGGGCATTGTTTATTGCCTACCAGCCTGTCGCTTCGATGTTACACGGTGACTTGTGGGGCGGAAATATTGGGATCACAACTCAGGGACAACCGGTGATTTTTGATCCCGCCGTGTATTTTGGCGATCGGGAAACGGATCTGGCGATGACGGAATTATTCGGTGGCTTTACAGCGGATTTTTATGAGGCCTATGGTGCGACGTGGCCTTTGAATGAGGGGTATACGCTACGTAAGGTGTTTTATAACTTATACCATGTACTCAACCATTATAATCTTTTCGGTGGCAGCTATGCGGCGCAGGCCGAAGACATGATGGATCGCCTGCTGGCAGATATCTAGCGTCGTGGTGGATGGATCACTTCAATGGTTTTATAGACCATGTAACGCATCAATATCACAGGGACGACTACAAATAATAAGATTGCGACGGCTAATTTCATCATCGTACTCCAGAACATACCGACCTCAATTTACGTTTCACCCAGTTATTGTATTTATGAGCAGTTTCCGTGCCATAAAAACAAGTGATGTCACGCCCTGTCATCAACACACCGGTTTCGATATTGCCGTGGTGTACTGTGACAAAAAACGACTAAGTAAAACACTCAGCGTCAGTGCAGCCCATCTCCGCACGCGCAACCGACGCGGTTTTCATCAGGTTTAGGAACTGATCAGCCTCCTGTTGGCTGTCCATTGGCCCGATTGGACCCAACGGGGTCTCGACATACCAACCGGAACTTTTGTGAATTATATTGATGTCATTGGCCATGGTGACGCTCCTAAAATTTGACTCATTTACGCCTCATTGTTCGTAAGCAGCGCAATTTCAGTACCAAGTGCGAAATAACAGCTGCTGATATTGATGTCGGCACGGCAGGGAAGTGGGTTTAATGTTGGCACAAAGAATAAGGTTAATAAAAGCCCACTGAAAAAGTCAATAACGGGATTGTTTAGGGGTTTTATAAGAAAAACAGGGGGTAATAATTGGTAATTTTAGATATATCAGCCTACTTAATGGCATTAAATATATTTTATAGGGGTAAACAGGATATTTTTATTATTAAATTGACATAATGGGAAATAAATAGGTTAATTTGCGTTTTTTACCGCAATAAGTGGGCGGATGGCAGTTAAAATACTCTTGAAAAGGCGAGTATTGTGCATTTCTTCGTTGGCTAACAGGGATTTCATGTGCTGGCGTTGAGTGGGCATATCAAAACAGGCCGGGCAGCTGTCGGTAATCACCGGCAGTGCGGCACTAAGGGCGAAGTCGATAGTTTGACGTTCACGCACGTAGACTAAGGGCCGAATAATGCGAATATCGCCTTCTTTGTTGGTGTAATGGGCCTTCATAGTGCGTAATTGGCCACCGTGAAAGACCGACAGTAGAAAGCTCTCCGCCAAATCGTCAAGGTGTTGGGCGAGGGCCAGTACGTTATAACCTTCACGACGGGCGGTCTGGTACATGATGCCGCGCTTCATGCGTGAGCAAAACGAGCAAAACGAGTCATTACCCATGTGAGCTTTGGCTTGTTGCTCAATCGCTTGTTCGGCATAAAAATACGGCACTCCCCATGCCTGCATGTAGGGCTTAAGCCGGGAGGGGTCAAACCCAGTTATCTGGGGGTCCACGGTGAGCGCTGCCAATTCAAATTTAATCGGGGCATGACGCTGCAGGTGCTGTAATACATGTAGTAACGAGAGTGAATCCTTGCCACCCGAGACGCCGAGCAAAATTCGGTCCCCCTCGCGAATCATGTCAAAATCTGCAATGGCCTGTCCGACGGCGCGCAAGAGTGACTTGGGTGGACGAATGGATGACTTTTCGGTGGGCATAAGCCTATAGTATCAAGTCAGGTAGGTGGTCTGGGTTATCCCCAGTAGAAAATATTGCTGCGCCATATAGCCAACAACAATACATGAGGGAGAGATGCCGATGATTTGGGGAGTGAGCTTGTTTGAACTGGGTACAGGTACCGTTGTTGCGTTGGTGCTTGGGATTCTTGGCGTGATCATTGTTATGCGCAGTGTGCAGGCAGTGCCACAGGGTACGGAGTATACCGTTGAGCGTTTTGGCCGTTATACGCGAACCTTGGCGCCGGGGCTACATTTTATCTTGCCGTTCGTTGATCGCATTGGTGCTCGATTGAGCATGATGGAAACGGTGATGGATGTGCCGTCGCAGGAAGTGATTACCAAAGACAACGCCATGGTGCGGGTTGATGGCGTGGTTTTTTTTCAGGTGTTGGATGCGGCGCGCGCTGCCTATGAAGTGAACCATCTGCAACTGGCAATCCTGAATTTAACCACGACCAATATTCGCACTGTGATGGGTTCGATGGAGATGGATGAACTGTTGTCGCAACGTGACAAGATCAATGCGCAACTTCTGCACGTCGTGGACGATGCCACGCAGCCCTGGGGTGTGAAGGTCACGCGCATTGAGATTAAGGACATCACGCCGCCGCGCGATTTGATAGATTCCATGGCACGGCAAATGAAGGCCGAACGCGACAAGCGGGCATCCATTCTGGAAGCAGAAGGTGCGCGTCAATCCGAGATCCTGCGCGCCGAAGGTGATCGGCAAGGTGCGATCCTGGCGGCAGAAGGGCAAAAGTTGGGGGCGATTCTGGAAGCCGAGGGCCGTAAAGAAGCGGCATTTCGCGACGCCGAGGCACGCGAACGTCTGGCACAGGCCGAAGCCACGGCGACGCGTTTTGTGTCGGAGGCGATAGAAAAAGGTAACATCCATGCGATCAATTATTTTGTCGCAACCAAGTACATTGAGGCATTACAACACATTGCCGCAGCACCAAACCAAAAACTGGTGTTGATGCCATTAGAAGCCGCCGGTGTGATTGGTGCGATTGCCGGAATTGCCGAGCTGGCCCGCGACGCGATCACCACGCAAAAGGCTGAAGTTAAAGTTGAGGAGTAAGACATGAGCTATTTGCATTGGTGGGTGATTGCCGGATTGTTATTGATCGTCGAGATTTTCGCCCCAGGCACCTATTTTTTGTGGTTAGGGATGTCGGCGGCTATCGTTGGGGTGATCACGCTGATCGGCCCGGACGTTGGCTGGCAATACCAGTTTTTGTTGTTTGGTATATTCGGTATAGTCAATATTGCCCTGTGGCGCATGTACCAGAAGAAACATCCGGCTAAAACTGATCGGCCTACGCTTAATCGGCGCGGTGAACAATACGTCGGCCGTGCTTTTACGCTCAGCGAACCGATCATCAACGGACTGGGTAAAATTCGTGTTGATGATTCGACTTGGAAGATTGAAGGCGAAGACTGTCCAATTGGCACGCAAATTATCGTCACTGGCGTGGACGGTACCATCTTAAAGGTGAGCGTTGTGCGTTAAGCCGCCCAACCTTGATACTTGGATTAAACACGTACGTCTGCTAAACAGATTTATCACAACGAAACATAGGATACCCATGCAGGGTCGAATCGATAAGGATATCCGCGTCATGGCAGTTTTCATTAGCAGCTTGCTGCTGAGTGCCTGTGACTTGCAAACATTGACGGAATCCGGTCGTCAGGCGATTACTAAAACACATTTATATCGGTTGAGTGCGAGTGTTAACCAGCTGCGTGTCGATGCGCAATTAGTGCTGGAAAAAGACAATATCAGCATGGCGGAGGTGAGTACACAGGTGCTTGCCGTGGGTGTGCTGCTGGATGAGTTTGAACAAGCAAGCACGGAAAAGCCATTCGTGCAAGGTTACAAAAAACAGTGGCAGACCATCGCGGCACATGTGCGCGAGCTCAATCCTCGTGAACAGAAATACCAGGCATTTTTGCGGCAACGGGCGATGACGAGTAAAAATCTGGCGGTACTCACTGATAGCCTGGATAAATTTGCCACCGCGACGGTGAGTGGCAAGATTTCACCTGAGTTAATTTACATGGCTACCGGCGCCTTGTTTCTTAACGAACGCATGCAGCATTCGCTGACCTTGTTGTTGCTGCGCACCGGAGATGGGGCCTTGTCATTGGATCGGTTTGAACGTGATGCGCGTTCCTTAAAGTTGAATTTGGATGAGATGCATGCGTTTATCATCAAAGACACGCATAAGAAATCCCCGACCAAATATTTGCTCGGTCAAATAGAAATGTTGCGGCTTGAGTACAAACAAATCTTGCCAACAGTGGCGGAGTTGTTGGAGCTTGCGCCGGAGTATCAGGATTTTGTTGAGCGGATAGAAAAACTACAGGAACTCCTGGCGCAAATGGATGAACAGCTAAACGAGAAAATCCGGTCGTATCACGCGGGTGAGAAGATCGATAAATAATTCAGTTGGTCACGGATTTTTACAATGTAATGAGACAATCAGCCACATGAAGTCTGATATTCATTACCTGCGATTGCGTACAGTGATGGCGGGACTTGCCTGTTTGTTGTTAAGTGCCTGTGAGTTCAATGACTACATTGATTTTGACGGGACAAAGCAAAAAAAGATTTACTTGCTGCAATTGCATGCCGGGGTCAAGCAACTGCGAGTGGATACACAGTTGTTAACAGTCGAGAACACAACCGCGCTTGAGGGGTTTACCGTGCATTTCGATCTGGTAACCAGGCAAATCGACAGGCGACAGCAGGCCGAACAAAACCAAAGCCAGTTATTTCCACAATGGCGTCAGCTCACCGTGCTGAAGGAAGATTTGACGCGCAGACATAAATTTTTTATTGCGGTATACCAGGATTGCGTGGGTCTTACGGCAAAGCTCAATCGGTTAACGGCAAGTATTGATGAGCTTGCCACCGCACTCGTTGCCGCCCGTGCAAATCAGAAACTGATTTACCAGGTAACCCGAATGCTGTTTATTGCGGAACGCATGAAGTACTCGCTGGCAGTGATAAAGCGTGGGCAAGGTGAAGAATCCGCCGCCATTTTGGATCGCCTTGGTCGTGATACGGTAATACTGGCAAAACAAATTGATCAAGCCCGCTGGGTAATCAGTAAAGCAAAATTGCAGGAATCCCAGCTTGATGCATTGTTGGATCACGCCAATAAACTTCGTTCCATGAACAACCTGATCCATGTGGCGATAGGTGGCACCCTGGAGCGGTCGGCTGAATATTTCAGCTACCTGGGTACCATTGACAAAACGCAAAAGTTGCTCGCAGAGGTGGATAACCAGTTACAGAAGCAACTGCAAGCGCTAGAACCATCGGCACGGGCACAGCAGTGAACGCGGTGGTTATTTTTCCAGACTGGCAGCGCACACAACGAGGCAGAAAATGCTATGATGCAACGCCATAGCGAACCTTAACTGTACACACACTCATGTCCAAGTTTGAACAACTCCTGCAGCAACGTATCCTGATCCTCGACGGCGCCATGGGCACCATGATCCAGGACTATCATCTGGATGAAAAGGCCTATCGCGGTACCCGTTTTGATTACTGGCAACGGGATGTAAAGGGTAACAATGATTTGTTGGTGCTGACTCAGCCGCAGATCATTAGCGAGATTCACAGCGCTTATCTGGATGCCGGTGCCGATATCCTTGAGACCAATACCTTTAACGCCAACGCGATCTCGATGGCGGATTATGGTATGGAGGAATTGGTCTATGAACTTAACTTCGAGGCTGCGCGTTTGGCCCGTGCCTGTTGTGAACAAAAAACCACGGACGCCAAGCCACGTTTTGTCGCCGGGGTGTTGGGGCCCACCAATCGCACCGCCAGTTTGTCTCCGGACGTGAACAATCCCGGCTTTCGCAACGTCAGCTTTGATGCACTCAAACAAACGTATTACCTGGCCACCAAGGCGCTGGTGGCCGGTGGTGCCGATATCATTTTGGTGGAGACGATTTTTGATACCTTAAACGCCAAGGCTGCCTTGTTTGCGATAGAAGAATATTTTGCCAACACCAAGAAAAAATTACCGGTGATGATTTCCGGAACGATCACCGATGCCTCTGGCCGTACCTTGTCAGGACAAACCGCCGAGGCATTTTATAATTCGCTGCGGCATATCCAACCCGTGAGTTTTGGCTTTAACTGTGCGCTGGGTGCCAAGGATTTACGCCAGTATGTCGAAGAGATCGCTAACATTGCCGATTGCCATGTCAATGTGCATCCCAACGCAGGGTTACCCAATGCCTTTGGTGGATATGACGAAACTCCGGCGATGATGGCCGCTGAAATCGGGGAATGGGCGCAAAACGGATTCCTGAATATTGTCGGCGGCTGTTGCGGTTCCACGCCAGCGCACATCAAGGCAATTTATGAAGCGGTAAAATCTTGTCAGCCACGCAAACCCAAAGCGCGTGACTACACGACACGTTTGGCAGGATTGGAACCATTAAACATTCGTGCCGATTCCTTGTTTGTGAATGTCGGTGAACGCACCAATGTCACCGGTTCGGCGGCATTCAAACGGCTTATTCTCGAAGAAAAATATGACGCGGCATTGACCGTTGCACGCCAGCAAGTGGATAACGGCGCACAGATCATCGACATCAACATGGATGAAGGTATGTTGGATGGCGAGAAGGCCATGGTCACCTTTCTGAATTTAATCGCCAGTGAACCAGATATCTCGCGCGTACCAGTCATGCTTGATTCCAGTAAATGGAATATCCTCGAAGCAGGTTTGAAATGTATCCAAGGTAAGGGGGTTGTTAATTCGATCTCCATGAAAGAAGGCGAGGCCAAGTTTATCGAACAGGCCCGCTTGTGCCGCCGTTATGGCGCCGCAGTGGTGGTCATGGCATTTGATGAAACCGGCCAGGCCGATACGATGCAGCGTAAGCAAGAGATTTGTGCGCGTGCGTATAAGATACTTACCGAACAAATTGGTTTTCCAGCCGAAGATATTATTTTTGATCCGAATATATTTGCAGTGGCGACCGGTATTGAAGAACATAATAATTACGGCGTGGACTTCATCGAAGCGACGCGCTGGATCAAACAACAGTTGCCGCATGTGCATATCAGTGGCGGTGTCTCGAACGTGTCATTCTCGTTTCGCGGTAACGATAAAGTCCGTGAGGCAATTCATGCGGTGTTCCTGTATCACGCGATCAAGGCAGGCATGGACATGGGCATTGTCAACGCCGGGCAATTGGCGGTGTACGAAACGATCCCAGTAGAATTACGCGATGCTGTCGAAGATGTGGTTCTCAATCGCCGTGCCGATGCAACCGAACGGCTGTTAACCATTGCGGAAAAATTCAAAGGCAGCGGCGCGGGCATTGAGCAAAAAGAAGACCTGGCCTGGCGCAGTCTGCCGGTTGACCAGCGCCTGGCACATGCAATGGTCAAGGGAATCGATGTCTATGTGGTCGCGGATACCGAAGAGGCACGCCAGCAAGCGACGCGCCCCATTCACGTGATTGAAGGGCCGCTGATGGCGGGGATGAGTGTGGTCGGTGATCTGTTCGGTGCTGGCAAGATGTTTTTACCGCAAGTGGTCAAATCCGCGCGCGTGATGAAAAAAGCTGTGGCGCACTTGATTCCATTTATCGAGGCAGAAAAATCCGGCGGCGCCAAATCGGCGGGCAAGATCATTATGGCGACGGTCAAGGGCGATGTGCATGACATCGGCAAGAATATTGTCGGCGTGGTGTTGCAGTGTAATAACTTTACCGTGGTGGATCTGGGTGTGATGGTGCCTGCTACGCAAATTCTTGAGGCGGCAAAAAGAGAAAATGCCGACATGATCGGTCTGTCTGGTTTGATCACACCTTCCTTGGATGAAATGGTACACATGGGTAAAGAGATGGAGCGCCTGGATTTTCATATTCCCCTGTTGATCGGTGGCGCGACCACCTCCAAGGCGCATACCGCCGTGAAGATCGAACCGGCGTATAAAAAAGGTGTAACCGTCTGGGTCAAAGATGCCTCGCGTGCGGTGGGGGTTGCGCAAAACCTGTTGAGTATGTCAACGCGTGGTGAGTTTGCCGCGCAATTACGCCAGGAATACGAACAAGTGCGCGTCAATTATAGTAATCGGCACAGTGCGGAAAAATTATTGCCGCTGTCACAAGCACGCGTCAATAAAACCAAGATCGATTGGGCTCATTACACGCCGGTAGTCCCAAAGCAATTGGGTATTCAAGTATTCGATGACATGCCGCTGCAATTTTTAATTCCGTACATCGACTGGACGCCGTTTTTTCATACCTGGGAACTCAAGGGCAGTTACCCGAAGATCTTCAATGACCCGGATAAAGGCAAGGAGGCAAAACAACTATTTGCCGATGCGCAACAGATGTTGCAACAGATCATTGACGAGAAGTGGCTGAAGGCTCGTGCAGTGATGGGATTGTTCCCCGCAAATGCGGTTAATGATGACGACATCGAAGTGCGCGATATAAAAAATAAAAAAATTCTGATGACCTTGCGTCACCTGCGCCAGCAAACGCTAAAGGCCGACAACAAACCAAATCGTTGCCTGGCCGATTTTGTTGCACCCAAGGAAACTGGTAAGAAAGATTATATCGGTGCCTTTGTCGTGACGACGGGTATCGGCATTGATGAGCATGTTAAACGATTTGAACAGGGACACGATGATTACAGCGCGATCATGCTCAAGGCGTTAGCCGATCGCCTCGCCGAGGCCTTTGCCGAACACCTGCATGAACGTGTGCGGCATATTAATTGGGGTTACGTGGGTTCTAATATTCCAGTAACCCAAACTGCCAGCGATGCAACCTGGATTCCGGACTTTGGCTTAAACAATGCGGCGCATTTCGACAACGAACAACTCCTGCGCGAAGAGTACCGCGGTATCCGTCCGGCACCGGGTTATCCGGCTTGTCCTGAGCACACCGAAAAAGCATTACTCTGGCAATTACTCGACGCTGAAAAAAATACCGGCGTAATGCTCACCGAATCCATGGCGATGTGGCCCGCCGCTTCGGTGTCAGGCTGGTACTTCAGTCATCCGGATGC
>JANNJI010000601.1:0-2875 GCA_031405795.1 Gammaproteobacteria bacterium | reverse complement strand
GCCCAATGTCGTCATGACCTGGGCGTGACGGTCGCGGGGAATCACCTGCGAGGCGATGGGCGCCGGGGTGAGGCCGAGGCCGACTTCGTCACCGCGATGATGGCCTTCTTCATGCTGATGTGGCTGCTGAACGCGACAACTGAAAAACAGCGCAAGGGTCTTGCCGACTACTTCAATCCGACCAATGCGGCATACTCCAGTGAGATGTTGCAGCATCGCGTCTTGGGCCTGGGGTGGGCCGAAGATGTTCAGGCCCGTTGTGCCGAACAACAGCGCTTGCATGCCGGTGATTTCGATATCACGTTCAGACCACCAGTTCTTAACATGAACGATGTCCTCTTCTGTTGCCTTGACTGGATCAGGGAAATACTTGCCTGGTGCGACATCAATCGCATCAACACCGAGGCGATGCAGCAACGTAGCTATCGCTTCATCTTCAGCGGTATCCCAGGCAATGTTTGAAATAGCCAGCTTCATGTGTTTACTCCTGAGTCGGATTTGAGTGTATGCGGTTCAGACTGCGCGTAGGCCCTAACGGCATGGATGGTGTCACGCGCATTGTACTGGTAATGACCCGTAGCACCAAAAATTTGAGCGTGGCGGGTCCACATGTCGTAGGTGGCCGACGGGTTAACCAACGTGTGACTGAATAATTTACCAAAACCTAGTTTGGATACATCTGCCACGCTGATCGGTTGTGCCGTGAGATGTACCAACTTCAAACCGGCGTTGAGCGCGGTTTGAATATCGTACCAAAGATTGACCATGGGGTAAAACTGGAAAACCCCTCGGCTATCAATCATGTGGAGATTGTTGTCATTCAAGAAGTCAAAGATAACGTTCTTGCGCAGTCCAGGACCGACCAGTCCGGGGAGGCGAATAATCAGATGGTTGGGGAAATGATTTTCAACAAATTTTTCCAGCAAACGGCGATGCAGGCCGTACGCATGAAGTCCTAACTCGTCGACAGGGGTGTCTTCGTTAACCCCTATCGGACTTTTAAACACATCGACGGTGCTGAACAGGATAAAGGTTTTGCACTGGATGGTTTCAAGGTGTGTGATCAGGCCATCAATCTTCTGCCGATCCGCTTCGGGTTCCCGGTTGGCAATCCACTTCTGAGCAGGTGCAGCAGCACAAACCACAAGATCGAATGATTGACCTGCAATTTCACTAATGGTCGTTGAACGAAATTGCGATTCAAAGGATCTTTGCTTTAGCAGGGTTGTGCCAACAAATCCTGAGCAGCCAATAAGAGCATCAGCCATCTTTTTCTCCATCTTCCGAATATTTTGTCTTAGTTACGATGAAATAACGGTTCAGCATCTAATTTCTCTATTACGTCGTATATGTTGTCGATTTTTCCACCCAGGATCGAGTAACAACCTGGCAATTCAGGATGATTTTCAAATAATATGGGCCGACCGTCGTCACCCTCATTTTTCATTAATATCGTTTTAACCTCAAAAAGCGAGTCGACATACTTCGCATCAAGGATAGCGGGCATATAACGCGCCACATCCCTAATCATTCGCTCCACACGGGTTGTCTTGTCGTAAGCACTCAGCTTCTGATACGGGTCCAGGCCGGTATCGTCTGCCCATTGCAAATGGGGTGTATAACGCACGTGGGATAAGGTATGCAGGCCGCGGGCCGGAAAAGGCATCATCGAAAAAAATGGACCATCCATAACAGTAACACCAAGATTTTTTAAATCCGGTGAAACGTGTACAAGCGCCATCTCGGTTATCTCATGTTTGAGTTTGGTTCTGGTGCGAGGAAAGTCACCCGCTAATTGATTCAATCCACTGTATGTGCAATTAAAGACAAAGCGGGCGGCAATTTCCATCTGTCCGTTATCGCCAGTACATTTCACAAGAAGACTGTCTTCCTGCGTGTGAATTGACATTACTCGTGTGTTACTGAAAATTTCGATTCCATATTCCACCAATTCCTGTTTTGCCAAACGTGCTAGTTGGATCGAATCAAAGGCGTACTCTTCAACGAGAAATACTTCTTCAATCAGCCGAGGTTCGAATAAATCGTACAATGACTGTGCTGCCGGCTCTAATTTCGCACCAATTTCCTGGCAAAATCGTTCGAATTGTTTGGCTGTGACTTTAGAGTTTCGCTTCGCGATCGCATAAAGTTTGGTGAAATCACGTTTCACCGTGTCAGGGTAATCGCGTACGAAGTGCGGTAAGTTTACACGGCTCCGGTATGCCGTTGTGAAACTGCGTGGATAGTGATAACCGTTGTGGACTCTTGCTTGATTGTTATACGAGGCCCGCATGAGAATATCGGGTTCTTGTTCGATGAGAGCAATTGTTGAGAACCCTCGTTGTTTCGCCAGGTAGATGGAAATTGCTGTACCGTAAAATCCACCCCCAATAATTGCCGCGTTATACATCGAAGATATCCGCTACGAGAATCAGAAAATACACGGGCGGGCAGTGTCTGGTGTAGAAATCCATGCTAAAAATTGATTCAGGCTATCTACCCGGTAATCGTCAGGAAAGGTCACTTCAAATGCAAATTCATCGCCCGCTGACTTACCCGTTAAATGTTCTTCAAACCCGGGAATCATACTGCCCGAACCCAGCACCACCGGCACGGCATCGGCCTTGCCACCTTCAAAAGCCACGCCATTAACGTAACCCGTGAAGTTGACGACCAGCTGATCATCTTTACGCGAAGCGCGGCTCGCTGGTACATAGGTAACGCGTTGTTTACGCAGGGTTTCGATCATCTCGGCAACATCGCCATCCTTTACTTCGGCCTTGACGCGCTCAATTTGCAGTTTGGCGCAATCTGCCAGCTTAACGTCAGGATAAACCTCGAAGGTCGCGACATATTCCAGCGGCTTGCCCTGAGC
>JANNJI010000600.1:0-1619 GCA_031405795.1 Gammaproteobacteria bacterium | reverse complement strand
TTTTCATTTTGGCACTTGTCCTTTTTGTAACGATTTGGCTTTGGGCACAACTCCAAGAGGCAAAACAAAGCCTGCAGGACGCCCAAGCGAATTACTTCGCCATCAATCCCTGAATCTTCTTGACCAGCGCTTCACTGCTTTCCAAGCCGCGCCAATAATCTACGACTTTGCCATCGGCATCAATGGTAATAAGTTGATAAGGGATGGCGCGTTGTTGCAATAAATCCAACAAATAACCTGGGCCTTCACAGCGAATGTGGCGAAAAATACGGATGGGTTTCATATTAGTAGTTATTCTCCTGATAAATATTGTTATTGATTACCATACAAGCGCTGATAGACGCCGCCGCGTTGAATAAGATCATCATGCTGACCTTGTTCAATGATCTGGCCGGCATCAAACACATAAACGCGATCCGCTTGTTTTACCGCACTTAGGCGATGTGCAATGATCAGTGTGGTGCGGCCCTGTAAAAATGTTTGTAGCGCCTGATGCAGGTGTGACTCGGTTTGCGTATCCAGCGCCGAGGTGGCTTCATCGAGAATCACTACCTTGGGATCACTGAGGATCATCCGTGCAATTGCCAGACGTTGTTGTTGCCCCCCGGAGAGCCGCACACCATCCTGGCCAATCAAGGTGTCCAGACCGTCAGGCAAGGCGGTGACAGTGGTGTGTAATTGCGCGATATCCAGTGCCTGCCATAACTGTGCATCCGAGGCGTGTATACCCATGGTAAGATTATTGCGGATGGTATCGTTAAACATCGCCGGGTGTTGCAGTACAATGGCAACATGTTGGCGCACCACATCCAGACCAATTTGATTGATGGGCACGTTATTAAAATAAATCATACCGGATTGCAGCGGATACAGGCCCAACAACACCTGCGCCAATGTAGACTTGCCGCCGCCGCCGCTGGCACCGACCAGGGCGATGATTTCCCCCGGCTGAATCGTCAGCGATACATTGTTGAGCACCGGCTCGCGTTCACCGTAGGCAAAGGTCATCTGTTCCAGACGGATGCCGACGGTGCGTTGCCGGGCAAACGGGTCATGCAGGTGCGGGTACACCGGTTCTGACTGTAATTGATGCAGTTGATTAACCCGGTTGAGCGCGGCCTTGGCGCTGAAAAAACTGTATTGAATGCTGAGAATTTCCTGCACTGGGCTCATCATGAACCATAGATAACCGAACACCGCCATCATTTCACCGATGCTCAAATTCGAAAACACCACCATCAGCATGCTGATCGCGCGAAAGATATCAAAACCAACCAGAAAGATACCAAAGGAAAAACGATTAGCAGCATCCGAGCGCCAGGCATAACTGGCGGCATGGGTGCGGATGCCGCGCGCCTTGTCGATCACCGCATGCAAATAGTGTTGTTCGCGATGGCTGGCGCGGATCTGCCGGATCCCGTCCAGGGTCTCAATCAAGGCCTGTTGAAATATCTCAAAGGCGCGGTTTTCCTGTTTCTTCAGGTGTTTGACCTTGTTACCGAGGATCAGGGTGAAATAAATCACCAGTGGGTTCATAAATAAAATAAACAACGCCAACTGCCAATGCAGCCACAGCAATATCATGCTGATGCCG
Organism: Gammaproteobacteria bacterium; assembly: GCA_031405795.1. Taxonomy (GTDB): domain Bacteria; phylum Pseudomonadota; class Gammaproteobacteria; order UBA6429; family Thiohalophilaceae; genus JACQBC01. Next base: position 25 of record JANNJI010000600.1, on the reverse strand, counting down.
ACCAGACTCAGCACCGCGATCAGAA
>JANNJI010000599.1:0-2326 GCA_031405795.1 Gammaproteobacteria bacterium | reverse complement strand
CCTTAATAAGGGCCACACCTAAATTGAATTGTGCATATGCCTGCCATTCGTTATCGCCCTTGAAGTTGGTTAATACTTCAATGGCCTTGTCATACTGTTGGTTGGCCAGATAGACATTGGCAAGAAAGTGATAACGCTCCGCTTCGCGATCCGGGGGCAGGGTTTGCTGAATCTTTAACAGGGCTTGTTCTGCCTCGGGCAAATAACCTTTCAGGTAGCGCAATTTGGCGATGTAATACCAGGCACGATCATGCGTAGTGGGAAGGGTGTTGCTGGAAAGAACGGCATCAAATAATTTACCAGCCTGATCATGCATGCCATATGTCAAATACAAGCCACCGAGCAACAACTGGGGATCATCACCTTGTATTTCCAGCGGTTTGACCCGCTCAGCTACCAAGAGATTGGTAATCGCCGAGAAATATTTCTTTTGATAAAAATTAAACAGCACTTCACCATAACGCAGGTCGCGGATCTCTTGCGGTTGCTGTTCGGCGGCGTGTACCGATGGTGTCATGCATAGCAGCACCAACAGGGCGCTGCCAAGCATCGAGCGAAAAGAGTGGGAGTAACGTAGCATGGGTGATAGGGCTTAGTGCGCTTCCCAGACCTTAATCTTAAACTCGGGTTGTTGTTTTGCGGTGCTATCCGTAATCTTTAATTCAACGTATTGAGGGTCAGCGCCCTTGGTAACTTTGATGGTAGTGGCGCGTTTGTAATCGCGGTTTTTTGTCCCCTTACCAGTAAAGTAGGCAATGAACTCATGTTCACCGGCGGTAAGATTACCAACATAGAGCCGCTGCACACCGCCGCGTCTCAGGGCGCTGACCTCGCGTTCGGTATAGAGATGACTGGCCACAATCTTATCGTTCAACTTTAACTGTATCGAATCCAGATCAAACAACAGACCAACATCCATGGAGACAAACACGTTGAACTGGGTGTTGGCTGGGAATAGCAAATCTTCTTCCAATAAAAACAAATCACGATTCAGATCGAGTACTTCTTTTTTCAGATCCTGAATGCGCGTATCCAGTGTGGTGCTGTGTTGCCGCGCCTTGTCGTCAGCGGCTTTGCTATCAGATGGTGGTGGTGTCGCGGCTTCTTCTGCCGCGTTGACAAGAGAATAAATGCCAAATAAGAAGGCAATGCTGAGTGCAGAAATGAAAGTCGTGTGTGCTGGCATGTTACGTTCCTGTCATGGATTCAAATTCGAGGCAAGCCAAGGGCTTGCGCAACCTTTATGATATTAAATATTCAGGCTAACAATATAGTTTTATCCCACTAGTTTGCCAGCCCGTTCACAGAATCACCACTTTTATTGGGGCTTGATGCGGGTACGCCGGGTTTTTCGCCACTGACGGCAGGTACTTCCGGCGGCGCCAAGCCTTTTGAATAGTGTAAACGTCCTTCGTTATCAATAATGATGGCATCAACTCCTGGGATACGCTCGATAAACGCCATACCTTTTTTCGGACCGAGGATAAACACGGTTTTCGTCAAGCCATCGGTGGTGGTGGCGTTGGGGCCAATCACCGAGACGCTCCGGCAGGTATCCGCAGATTTGCCCGTGCGGGGATTAAGAATGTGATGATAGCGTTTGCCGTCCTCCATGAAGTAACGCTCATAGTCACCCGAGGTGGAGATGGCCGTGTCACTCAAGGGGATCAGGACCGCCGAGGCCTTGGCATTGCGTGGGTCGCGGATAGCGGTCATCCATGGACGGCCCTGACGATCGCCAATGATACGGGTGTCACCACCGGCGCTGACCATGGCCATGCGAATGCCACAGGCCTTGAGTTTGTCGATACCCTGATCCACCGCATACCCCTTGGCAATACCGCCCAGATCAACACGCACCCCGGCTTTGCCATAACGAATGGTTTGAGCTTTTTCGTCTAGTAATAAAAGCCGATAGTCGATCTTGTCCAGATCCTGGGCAATTTGTGCATCGGAGGGGTGGATACCTTTATGGTAATCATAACGATAGCCGATGCTGGCAAAGGTGACATCAAATATACCGTTGGAAAGCTCGGAGAAATACAGTGAGGTCTTGATCACCCCAAACAATTCATGGCTGACCTTGACCGGATATTGCGCCGCTTCACGATTGAGTTTTGACAACTCAGTGGCCGGGTTGAAAGGATTCATGGTGTCATTGATGTGATGCATCACCGCCATCACCTGCGCAATACACTGTTGTGCATGTGCCGCATCCTCATCCCACAGCTCAACACTGACCGAGGTCGTCATGATCGCCTGTTCTTCCTTGGTTGCTTTGCTTTCCCCTGCTCGGCCATGCGCAGTGGTTTAAGGAAGAACAGGC
>JANNJI010000598.1:0-8025 GCA_031405795.1 Gammaproteobacteria bacterium | reverse complement strand
ACAGAGCTCAAGTTTGCCAATGTTGATGATTTTTATGCCGCTTACGGACGTGGAGATATTAGCGCTAATCAAATAGCCGCACGCGGACAAATCCTGGCGCACCATACGGCGCCATTAAAGTCTCCGGGCACTGATCGTACAGTCAAAGCGGAAAAAACCAGTGGCATCCAGATCCACGGCGTTGGTAATTTGTTAACACATGTTGCGCGGTGCTGTTCACCTGCGCCGGGTGACGCCATTGTCGGTTTTATCACTCGCGGTCGTGGCGTGACAGTACATCGTCATGACTGCCGTAACATATTACATCTCGACGATAGCCAGCGTGCTCGGCTGATCAATGTTGATTGGGGCAATCAGCAAACAGAAATCTACTCGGTGGATATCCGTATTGATGCAATAGACCGGCAAGGGCTGTTGCATGACATTATTAATGTGATGACCAATGAAAAAATTAATATCCTTGCAGTGAATACGCTTTCAGACAAGCACGACAGCAGCGCACAAATGGATCTGACGATAGAAGTGACCGACATCGAACAACTCAGCCGTGTCCTGACCCGGCTAAGCCAATTGAATAACATCCTGGAAGTCCGGCGGCAAATGCGTAGTTAAACGCAATTTGTTCAGAAGGGCGGGTCGGCTGTTCCATTCCGACCCCGCCGTGTTCAATAAACTCCAAACTTAATCCGATTCCATCTTGCCACCGACGGCGTGTGTTAACACGGTTTGGATCGAGTTAGGCGCACACATGATAGAGGCAAAACTATTGCTACCCATCATGGATAAATCAGGGAAATTAATCGCAATGCGAAATTCCGCAGGCAGGGCATAGATCTTACCCTTGGCAACAACAATTTCGTAGGGCAAATGGCCCGTCGATTTTGTCTTTTTAAAATCGATACGGCTCATGATATATTCATCGCCACTACAGTGACCCGATGGCCCGGTTAACTGCACGCCGATGATGGTTTCGTCTTTGCCGGGTAAATCGAGGCGATAAACTTTTTTAACCCCTTCTTTCCCTGTTTTAAGAATCGCTTCGATGCTGTCTAATGCAGTTTTATGATCTTTATACTCATGTAAGGTGATGCGATCGTCGAAATAGGGCATCAGAAACTTATAGTGATATTTGCGCAGCTCTTTGGCCGATAAGCCTTCCTCCGGTCCATACTCCCCTTTATTACCCAATACCGAAGCAAGTTTTTCTTTGACGTCAGTCAAGTCAGCTTTCATCTGATACACATTCGCCATATAGGTAGGATTAGTAAATGCCACTTGCAGCTCATCTTTCGTTTTAGTGACGGAAACGCGTAATGCCGCGCCAAAGGCACCAAACTCCGATTCCGTGGCATGTTGGCGAAGTTTGTCATTGGTTATCACCATCACTGTTGCGTCGGTATACGGTGAATATTGGCCAATGACTTGAAAGCCGTTGTCGGTTAATTTTGTGGTAATCATTTGTGCCAGGGTGTTGATATCGCCCGATGGCGCCGTTGATGCGAGTACAAATGGTTTGTAGAGTGTGTCAGCAGCGTGAAGTTGGGTAATATTGGCCAGAATCAGAAGCAGAAAGCTAAAACAGGCAGACTTGTTAAGTAATGTGTGTGTCATAACGCCCTCTTTATATTTTCTCAAGGATAACAACGCCAACCGTGAATACATTTTCATGGTGTGCCCGATTCTAGTACGCGTCGGCCTTAAAGGCAACACACCACTTTCCTTAATCACGATCCTTTAATTGTTTCGGCTGGCGTTCAAATTTCTTTTGTTCATGCTCCTTGTGTTTTTGTCCCTGACGTTCCGCATTTCGTTGTTGCCGGTCAGCTTTTTTGTCTTCAACAACCGTATGTTCATGTTCTGAGGAATGTTGGCGGTGTTCGTTAATTTCCTTATGTGGTCTTGCGGCCGGGGTTTGTGTGGTGTATGGCTTGATCGGTTGTTCTTGTAACCGCCGTGTGTTTTTGTCCTCTAAATGCCGGTCACCACTCGCGTTATTGGGTTGATGGTATTCCTTTATCTCATTATGTGGACGGGCAGGGCGGTTTTGTGTGGTATACGGCTTTATTGGTTGTTCTTGCATACGAAACGTATTGGTACGTGGACGGAATACCGGCACAGCATGGTCATCATGGCGTGTATGATGCGTGTTGGTGAAGTCATTCACGTCACGGACATGTACTGTACGTACGGGCTGGCGTGTTACACGCTCGACATGTTCGATGGCTAAACTCTGATTAACAATATGCCGGTTTACCATCGTAAAGCGGGTAATGTTCTGTGTGTCACGGACATAAACAAAGTTATTCGCCGGTCGATAAATACGATGATGCATATGTGGCGCGAGAAAATATTGTTCTTCAATAAAAATCCAATGTGGTGCAGCAATACCGCTGCTCAGATCAACATGATCCAGCAGCAGACCTCGCTCATCATGCCAACCCACTGTCGGTGGCAAGGGTGCCCACCCTATATGATTACCGCCACTACGCCAGGCAACCCACGCTGGCCCCCACACTGAACCAGGTACCCAAATCCAGCCGTAATGATCATCGAATGCCCATCGTCCATAGTGAAACGGCGCCCAGCCCCACTCCCAATCTGATTGCCACAGCCAGCCATGCAAATGGGTGTGCACCCAATGGCCATGCGTGTATGGCCGCCAGCCTCGTGGCACACCATGTGGATACCATACACGGTGATATTGTGGATGATCCACCCACGTGCCATAAGGCGCCAGTTTTTCATAAAATATAGTCGGATCTACCTCTCCACCTTCATCTTCATCGGCACGCACTAGCGAACTTGCCAGCAACAGCAAGGCGGCGGCGAGGGAGCAAGATAGTAATCGAGAGAAATGTTTGGTATTCATGGTGTGACACTCCTGCCTGATCTGTCGGGGATTTCACCTTGTGAATGATACCGGGTTTAATTATCCGCAAGTACCGTACAGCTGTGACCACGATTCGTCGTAATAGTTTACTTGGCCAACATGGATTGCAATACCGGCCAGACATTATCAACGATTTTAACCTGTGCCGCCGCATTGGGGTGTATCCTATCCGCTTGCATCAGGCTTGCCTGATCATCAATGCCCGCCAGCAACTGTGGAATCAGTGATACTTGATGTTGTACGGTGAGACGCTGGAACAAAGCGGTGAAGCGTTGATTGTATTCGGCTCCATAATTCGGCGGCAGACGCACACCAGCCAAGAGTGGTTTGGCTTTGTGACGGATGGTATGCGTGAGAATTTTGCCGAGGCTTTGTTCAATTTCGCTAAAAGGGAGTCCGCGCAAGCCATCGTTGCCGCCTAACGCGACGATAACAATCTGAGGTTGGTGCTGCTTCAGGACGGCGGGTAAACGGGTCAGTCCGGTACGGGTAGTATCACCACTGACGCTGGCATTGATTACCTGATAGCGATAACCCTGTTGATTCAGCCGGTTTTGCAGTTGTGAAACCCAGCCTTGGGTCTTATCTATTCCATAGGCGGCACTTAGGCTATCGCCCAAGACTAGAATCACGGGTTTGTTAGCCCAGGATAGATTAGGCCATACTATCAAACAAACGAAAAGCAGGAGTAAGCGTCGCATCATGGTACAGGTATCACCGTGCTTCATTGAGGCAGTTCAGTTAAGTAAGCAAGTTAACAGCGCCGAAGGCGCTCTTAGTATTCTGGATAATATCAGTTTTCAGGTTGCCGCCGGTACCTCACTGGCGGTGCTGGGGGCTTCTGGATCGGGTAAAACAACCTTGCTCGGTATTTTGGCCGGTCTGGATCTACCCAGTTCCGGCAGAGTGTCGTTTGATGGCATCGATTTGAATACCCTTGATGAAGATGGCCGTGCCGGTTTACGCGCCGGTAGCGTGGGTTTTGTATTTCAGAACTTTCAATTGTTGCAGGGATTAACGGCCATTGAAAACGTGATGTTACCGCTGGAGCTGGCGGGAGAAAGTAATGCGCGTGCAATGGCGCGGGAGACGCTGACAAGAGTTGGGCTGGCATCGCGCCTTACACACTATCCCAATCAACTCTCCGGTGGCGAACAACAACGTTGTGCCATTGCCCGTGCATTTGCAACACGTCCAAAACTGTTATTTGCTGATGAGCCGACGGGAAACCTGGATCAGGAAACGGGTCGGCGGGTGATCGCATTATTATTTGAACTGAATCGCGAACAAGGAACCACCTTGATTATGGCAACCCACGATGTCCGCCTAGCTGAACAGTGTGATCGCCAATTATATCTGGACGCAGGGCGTTTGCTGCGGGATTCGGCGCAGGTAAATTAATACCATGTTATTAAATCAACAAATTCAACTTTCCCTGCGCATGTTATGGCGCGACTTTCGTTCCGGTGAGTTACGTATACTTGCGTTTGCCCTGATCATTGCCGTGGGCAGTGTCACCGCCGTCGGTTTTTTTATTGATCGCGTGCAGCAAGGGATGGAATCGCAAGCGGCGGAACTGATCGCCGCCGATCTGGTGGTGGCGTCGCCGCATCCCTTGCCAGATAATTATCGTCAGGCTGCTTTAACTCGCGGTCTGCAAGTGGTCGATACGGTGAATTTCCGTTCTGTGATCCTGGTGGGGGAAAAGCTGCAACTGGTAGAAGTAAAAGCAGTGGGCAACGGTTATCCGTTGCGAGGCCAGTTGCGCGTCGCGCCCACCGCTTTTGCATCAGAAGCAATAAGCGAATCCATACCCGCTGCGGGCGAGTCCTGGGTCGAAGCACGCTTGTTGCAACTACTGCACATCGAGCCTGGTGCAACTGTTTCCCTCGGGCAACGCATGTTAACCATTAACAAAGTACTGACCTATGAACCGGATCGCGGCGGTGATTTTTTCAGTGTTGCTCCCCGTTTATTGATTAACATCGACGATGTAGCAGCAACCGGCCTGATCCAGACCGGTGCGCTCGTCAGCTATCGCCTGCTTATTGCTGGCAAACGTAGTGATACCGTGGATTATCAAGGCTGGTTGACAACGCGTATACAAACGGGCGAGCAACTCTTGACGGTGAACGAGGGACGGCCGGAGTTGCGTACTGCCTTGCAGCGTGCGCAGGATTTCCTGGCTCTGGCATCCATGATCAGCGTGTTGCTGGCAGGTGTTGCCATCGCCACCAGTGCACGCCGCTTTGCGCAACGCCATCTGGACGCGACTGCCATGCTGCGTTGTTTCGGTGCTGCGCAGCGCACGGTCATCAGCCTGTTTGGATTGGAAATGTTATGGCTGGCATTGCTGGCAAGCACAGTCGGTGCAGTATTGGGTGTGCTGATGCAAGTGGTGATCAGCCAGATCATGGATCAATTATTCCTCACGAATTTGCCGTTGCCGACGTTAAAACCTTTGTTACTGGGTTATGCCTCCGGCGTGATGTTATTGCTCGGCTTTGCCATGCCGCCGCTGTTGGGGCTAAGACAGGTTCCACCGTTGCGTGTGCTACGCCGTGATTTGGTGGGGCGTGGTGTGGCTACTTGGCAAATGTATCTGACCGTCGTGATCAGTATGGGACTGTTACTCTATTGGCAAATCGGACAACTGCGGATGGTCTTATTTGTTATCGGTGGCATGATGTTCGCTGTTGCGTTACTGACATTGGCTGCGTACGTACTGGTGCGTGTTATAAACAGATTACGCCAGAGCGTGGGGGTGGCGTGGCGTTTTGGTCTGGCGAATATCGCACGGCGTCCTGGCGGCAGTGTGATCCAAATTGTTTCCTTTGGTATCGGTATTATGGTGTTATTGCTGTTATCAACTGTGCGCACCGATTTGTTGGAAGGGTGGCGTCGCAGTCTGCCCAACGATGCGCCCAATCATTTCTTGATCAATGTTCAACCTGATCAGGTCGATGCTATTCAGCAGTTTTTTAAAAACGAAGGGATGGCGCAACCGCTATTGCATCCAATGGTACGTGCGCGGCTGGTGAGCATTAATGATCGCGCGGTTAATGCTACCGATTATCAAGACGAGCAGGCAAAACATTTGGTGACACGTGAGTTTAACCTGTCCTGGTCAGCGCAACCGCAGGCAGGTAATACCATCGATGCAGGGCAATGGTGGAAGACAACTGAACATGGCCAGCCATTGCTGTCGCTGGAGTCAAAACTGGCGCAAACTATCGGCGTGAAATTACATGATCGCGTCGGGTTTGACGTCAATGGTAGCATCGTACAATTGAAGATAACTAACCTACGCACGGTCGATTGGGATTCTTTTAAGGTCAACTTCTTTACGGTTTCACCACCGGGCGTGTTAGAACAATATCCCAGCAGCTGGGTAACAAGTCTGTATCTTACCGCCGAGGAAAAACACCGTCTGAGTGGATTGATTAAACAGTTTCCCAATGTCACGATCATCGACATCGAGGCGATCATGAACCGTGTCCGTGCGATCATGGATCGCCTTGCCCTGGCGGTGGAATTTTTATTTCTGTTTACCTTATTGGCCGGTTTAGCCGTTCTCTATGCCGCAATAGCGGCCAATCTGGATGAACGCCGCTTTGAGAGTGCTATCCTGCGGACTCTTGGCGCACGCCGATATTTATTACGGCGCGGTTTGATCGCGGAATTTGTCACCCTGGGGGCGCTCGCAGGAATGTTGGCGGGAACCACCGCGACCGCACTGGCTTGGGTATTGGCGACTCAGGTATTCCATTTCCCCTATATACCTCAGCCATGGATCACACTCGTGGGTACCCTCGTCGGTGCAGTGGGGATTGGCGCGGCAGGCTTATTGGGGACACGGCAAGTACTACAGCAACCACCCATGCAAACATTGAAGCGGACTTAGTCTCGGTTGCACTACGGCAACTGAGCTGAATATTTATTATCGTAAGTCGGGAATGTTATTCTCCAACCGTCGGATCACAACGTTCTATTTTTCCTCTGTCACGTAAAAAATTTACTGGCCACAAAAACGACGTTAGAATTCCGCGACTGTTTGTGGTCTAATGCACACCATGTATCACCCCCTCGAGTTGTTTATCGGTTTGCGTTATACCCGTGCCAAGCGGCGCAATGGGTTCATCTCGCTGATTTCCTTTATTTCCATTTTGTGCATCATCCTTGGGGTGATGACGTTGATCATTGTGTTGTCGGTGATGAACGGGTTTGAAAAGGAGGTCCGCGAACGGATTTTAAACATGATCTCGCACGTGACGGTGACGAATTATGAAGGCCAGTTGACGAATTGGCCGCAGGTGGTGGAGCGTGTGAAACAGCACCCGCAGGTGTTGGGCGCCGCGCCATATATTCAGGCCGAAGGCATGATGATTTATCACAGCAATGTGCATGGGGCAATATTGCGTGGTATCGATCCGCAAACCGAACGGGCGGTGTCGAAGGTGGGAGAGCACATGGTGCAGGGTCGTCTGGAAAATTTGCAAGCCGGTGAATTTGGCATCGTACTGGGCAAAGGTCTGGCGCGTTCGTTGGGTGTGGATGTCGGCGAGAAGGTCACCATCGTCACACCCAGTGCGAACATTACCCCGGCGGGGGTGATGCCGCGCCTGAAGCGCTTTACCGTGGTCGGTATTTTTCAGGTGGGTTACCATGAGTACGACAGCAGTGTCGGTTTATTACATCTGGATGATGCAGCGCGGGTGTTTCGCCTGGACGATAAGGTCAGCGGTGTGCAAGTGCAGGTAAAGGATTTGTTGCAGGTGTTGCCGGTAACAAGGTCATTGCGTGATACGTTGCCCGATTACTGGGTACGTGATTGGAGTTATTACCACGCTAACTGGTTCAAGGCCGTGAAAATGGAAAAAACCATGATCTCCCTATTATTGTTCCTGGTGATCCTGGTGGCGGCAATCAATATTATTTCGACCTTGGTGATGGTGGTGACGGAAAAGAAATCCGACATTGCGATCCTGCGCACCTTCGGCGCGACCACCGGCAAGATCATGCGCGTCTTTATCGTGCAAGGCAGTGTAATTGGCATTGCTGGTACGGTATTGGGTGGCATCCTCGGTGTAGTCATTGCGTTGAATATTGAGACAATGTATCAATGGGTGGCGATG
>JANNJI010000597.1:0-1334 GCA_031405795.1 Gammaproteobacteria bacterium | reverse complement strand
ACGCGTTATAAAAACGACGATAACGGCCGACCCGCTTACGATCCCGCGATTCTACTGAAGATTGTCTTGTTGGCCTATTCACGCGGTGTCACCCGCAGCCGACAAATAGAGCGGTGGTGCCCAGAGAACGTGTTATTCATGGCCATTTCGGCGGACAGTCAACCGAACTACACGACCCTGGCTGAATGTATTTCGTCCTCCAAAAAAGAAATCGCCCACTTGTTTGGACAAGTACTCTTGATCGGCGATGCAGAAGGATTCATTGGGAAAGAAATGTTTGCCATTGATGGCTGCAAACTGTCAAGCAATGCGTCCAAAGAGTGGTCGCTACGGGCTCCTGCCCTCCCGCGACATTCGTACCTCCCTGTACATCAGTCAGGCACCCACGACGAATTGAAAAAGAAAAAGGCCAAGATCGACAAAGCGGTCGATTATATATTAGAGAAACACCGCCACGCCGACACCCAGACCCGTGATGAGGATGTCATCACCCGCGAGCTCAAACAAAAAACAAAGCTTGATCGCGCCAGCCAAAAGATCGATCACTTTCTTAAAACCCACGAAGACCGTCAAGGTGTGAGCGGCAAGGTGGTTAAAAGTAATAATACGGATAACGGCCTGCCATTGCTCCTGCATTGCAGGCATACCACACATCCCTGTGTATAACAGTGCGAAGATGAAAACCCGTCGCGGCGTGATTCAAGGTTACACCGGCGTGGTCGCCGTTGACTCCATGGAGGGACGAGGTAGAGCTGTGTCGGGAACAACGGCCGAGAATGCCAAACATCAAGTCATTGTGCAGGCGCAAGCGTATGGTCAAGGCCAAGAGCACGGTTTGCTTGAGCCGACCACCGAAGGACTGCGTGCGAATCTTAACACCGATGTCATGGCCACCGCGAAAGTGACAGTCGACAGCGGCTACCACAATCAAAAGGCGCTGGCGTATTGAGAGGAAAATCGAATGGATGGATACATCGCCGACACGGGATTCCGCTCGCGTGATCCAAGATTTATGGATGATTTGAACGAAGAATCGGACACCTTGAGCTTTACCAGGGGCTAAAGGAGAGGGGATCCGCAGCCGGCTGTCTGAACATCTAAATACCTGTTCCTAATTCCTGTCCGCCTTGTTTAATAGCGCTTCATGCAATCAGCATGAAATGAACATTTTTATCTTGTACAACGAAAGATGTTTATTATTCATTGTCATTTCGACCAACGGGAGAAATATTCTCAACTGCGGCCAAGTAAAACATCGCTAAGAAACAGATTTATCCCGTTGGTCGAAATGAAAATGAATAATAAACATATTTCGTTGTACAAGATAAAAAATT
>JANNJI010000596.1:0-4231 GCA_031405795.1 Gammaproteobacteria bacterium | reverse complement strand
ATGGTGATGCCTGGGGACAACATCAAGATGGTGGTGACGTTGATCAACCCCATTGCGATGGAGGATGGCTTACGGTTTGCGATCCGCGAAGGCGGCAAGACCGTGGGCGCCGGGGTCGTGGCGAAAATATTGGAATAATTGATTTATTAGGCCAGTAGCTCAATTGGCAGAGCGACGGTCTCCAAAACCGTAGGTTGGGGGTTCGATTCCCTCCTGGCCTGCCAAATACAGGCTGCTAGGAACAAGTAACTAGTAACGAAATACTCGTTACCAAATGGTGAAGTGCGAAAATGCTGGATAAAGTCAAACTAGTTGTTGCGGTGTTGTTGGTGATCGGCGGATTTGTGGGCTTTTATTATTTTGAAGGCCAAACTGCACTGCTTTATCGTGTATTGGGACTATTAGTAGTTTTGGGGGCTGCTATTGCAATCGGGGTCACGACACAACCTGGGACACAACTGGTTGGTTTTGGTCGTGCGGCAACATTGGAAATGCGCAAATCGGTTTGGCCGACTCGTCGCGAAACAACCCAAACCACCTTGGTGGTTTTGGCGATGGTGACGGTGGTGGGGTTGATGATTTTTATCATCGATTCAATATTGCGCTGGGTTATCAAATCCCTGTTTTAGCCGGAGATGGTTTAAATGAGTCTACGTTGGTACGTGGTACATGCTTATTCAGGTTTTGAGCAACAGGTAAAACGTTCGCTGATCGAACGTATTGCCCGTTATAGTATGCAGGATAAATTTGGTGATGTGTTAGTGCCAACCGAGGAAGTCGTTGAAATGCGCGAAGGACAGAAGCGCAAATCCGATCGTAAATTTTTCCCCGGCTATGTGTTAGTGCAAATGGATATGAACGAAGACACCTGGCATTTAGTCAAAAATGTGCCTAAAGTCATGGGTTTTATTGGCGGTACTTCCGACAAGCCCGCGCCGATTTCTGACAAGGAAGCGACCGAAATTTTGAATCGTGTGCAGGAAGGCGCGGAGAAACCCCGGCCGAAGGTATTGTTTGAGCCGGGTGAAGTGGTGCGTATTACTGACGGACCATTTAATGATTTCAACGGTATTGTTGAAGAAGTGGATTACGATAAGAACCGTTTACGTGTGGAGGTGTCGATCTTTGGCCGTTCCACACCGGTGGATCTCGATTTTAGTCAGGTTACCAAGGGTTAATTCTTTGGTTTTCTGACAGGATGTAGGTCGGCCGAAAGGCTGACAAATTTCGTTGGGCCATAAAGCCCAACACTAAACACGGGGAGCCCTAGCCAGGCGCCTGCACCCGAAGGAGAAACCCAAATGGCGAAGAAAATACAAGCATATGTGAAGCTGCAGGTTGCTGCAGGTGCAGCTAATCCTTCTCCCCCTGTTGGTCCTGCATTAGGACAACATGGTGTGAATATCATGGAGTTTTGCAAAGCATTTAATGCGCAAACGCAAAGCCTGGAGAAAGGCCTGCCAATTCCCGTGATCATCACGGTATACAGTGATCGTAGTTTTACCTTCATTATGAAGACACCACCGGCGTCGGTGTTGCTCAGAAAAGTCCTTGGTATTCCCAAAGGTTCAAGCGTGCCCAATCGCGATAAGGTTGGCAAAGCAACGCGTGCGCAGCTCGAACAAGTTGCCAAGTTAAAGGAACCCGATTTAACTGCAGCCGATTTGGATGCAGCAGTACGAACCATTGCTGGCAGTGCGCGCAGCATGGGCGTCGATGTGGAGGGCGTGTAACATGGCAATGACAAAACGCATGAAGGCGATTCGCGCTAAATTAACCCCCGGCAAGATTTTTCCTGCTGAGGAAGGTTTGGCATTATTAAAAGATATGCCCAAGGCCAAGTTTGTTGAATCGGTCGATGTGGCGGTAAATCTTGGGATTGATGCACGTAAATCGGATCAGGTCGTCCGTGGTTCAACGTTATTACCCCATGGTACGGGCAAGACCATACGCATTGCCGTATTTGCGCAAGGCGCTAATGCAGACAAGGCACGTGCAGCGGGTGCCGACAAAGTCGGTTTTGAAGATTTGGCGGCAGAAATCAAAGCAGGCAAAATCGATTTTGATTTGGTCATTGCGACCCCAGATGCGATGCGTATTGTTGGCCAATTAGGTCAGGTGCTGGGCCCGCGTGGATTAATGCCTAACCCGAAAGTCGGCACCGTGACTGCCGATGTGGAAACCGCAATTCGCAATGCCAAGGCCGGGCAGGTGCAATTCCGTGCTGATAAAGCCGGGATTATTCACTGCACAATTGGCAAGGCCAGTTTTGAAGCGAGGCAATTAAAAGAGAATTTAGAAGCGTTATTGGCGGATCTACGCAAGGCCAAGCCCGCTTCCTCCAAAGGTCAATTTCTGAAAAAGATCACGGTGTCGACCACAATGGGTCCCGGTGTCATTCTTGATCAGGCAACATTGACTGGCGGTGTGTAAAGACTTTGTGGCCCGATTTTGAGGATGGATTTAACCCTATCTTCTCAATCGGTCGTCAAAGACCGCAGGTCCTGTCAGCGTATAAATACGCTGATGGATTAAACAGTTCTAGGTGTTGATGGTTTTGCCATTAACACATAGATAGGCCTGCGTAGATGGTGTGCCAAGTGATAAATATAGGGACTATCCCGCGATTTATACGGCACCCAAATGGGTGCGGAGTGGTAACACTCCGTGTAGATAAACCACAGTGCGCATGCACTGTATTTAAAGAGAGGTAGATTCAGTGACACTCAGTCTTGAAGAGAAACAAGCCATTGTGGCTGAGGTTGCCGAAGTCGCCGCCAAGGCGCATTCCGCGGTCTGTGCGGAATATGCCGGGCTGACATCCAACCAGATGAACTCGTTACGCCAGCAGGCGCGTAAGGGGGGCGTATATTTGCGTGTTGTCAAAAATACGTTGGCTCGGCGCGCTGTCAAGGGTACTGAATTTGAATGCATGGGCGAGGCGATTAAAGGCCCGATGATCCTGGCTTTTTCGCAAGCAGAACCAGGTGCAGCGGCACGTGTATTCAAGGCCTTTGTAAAGGAAAATCAAAAATTGGTGGTCAAGATAGTCTCGATCGGCGGCAAGATGTTAGGCCCCGCAGATCTGGATCGTCTTGCTAGCCTGCCGACTAAAGACCAAGCAATCAGCCTGCTTATGTCGTGCATGCAAGCCCCAATTACCAAATTGGCGCGGACTCTTAATGAGATCCCCGGCAAGATGGTTAGAACCGTGGCAGCAGTCGGCGAGCAGAAAAAGGCCGCAGGCTAAAGAAAGTAACAAGGAATACGTGACGAGAACAGTTTGTATTCGACACTCGCTCCGTTATTCCGAAATCATTTAATTTTTTAGGAGATTGAAAATGGCAGTATCGAAAGATGACATCTTAAATACCATCGCAAGCATGAGCGTGATGGAAGTGGTTGACCTGGTAAAAGCCATGGAAGAGAAATTTGGCGTAAGCGCAGCAGTAGCGATGGCGGCAGCACCCACTGGCGCAGCGCCTGTCGCAGCAGAGCAGAAAGACACCTTCGATGTGGTTCTGAAGGCAATCGGCGAGAACAAGGTCAATGTTATTAAGGCCGTACGTGCGCTGACCGGTCTGGGCTTGAAAGAAGCCAAAGATATGGTTGAAGGCGCACCGATTACGGTGAAAGAAGGTGTTGCCAAAGCCGAGGCCGAGAAGATGAAGAAAGAAATCGAGGCAGCGGGTGCCCAGGCGGAATTGAAGTAATAACCGGGTGACCGTGAAAACAGTGTACCTGTCCCCTCCCATTTTGGGATTAAAACAGGTACACTCACCTCCTCAGGTGGCAGCGATATCGCACAATATATAGCAACGGGACTCAAGTGGGTGACCGAAAGGTCGTCCGCTTGGGCCGTTGTGTTTTTGCATTTTGGATGCGGGTTGGTGATGCGTGACCAACTCCGGACTAGACAGCAACACATCAAGGGCGGAAAAGCGTATGGGTTATTCGTTCACTGAAAAGAAGCGGATTCGCAAGAATTTTGGTAAGCAAAAAAGTGTTTTAGAAGTTCCCTATCTGCTTGCCATGCAGATCAATTCCTATCGGGAGTTTTTGCAAGCCGAGGCCGACCCGGATCGTCGTGCCAACCGAGGCCTGCATACTGCCTTCAAATCAGTTTTTCCCATCGTTAGTTACTCCGGTAATGCCGCGCTTGAATATGTCAGTTACCGCTTAGGTACACCGGCATTTGATGTTAAAGAATGTTTAATGCGTGGGGTGACCT
>JANNJI010000595.1:0-4731 GCA_031405795.1 Gammaproteobacteria bacterium | reverse complement strand
CCGTTGATTTACCCGCAACCGGATCACCACCGGCAACAGCAGCACTTGAGCTTGTAACAAATAACAATGCAATAAAAATTGCTTTCATATTCCTCTCCTAACAGCCTGTTGAAAAACGTGATCAGGGGGTGCAGCGCAAGGCGGAAACGGACGAAAAAGCGCAGTTTACACGGAGTAAATGAGCATTTTGAGTTCGTTTCCAACGCCGCGATGCGCCCCTCAGCGCGTTTTTCAACAGGCTGCTAAACACTACTCGTTTAATTACTTCCCCAGCAGTACCCGCCACGTATCTTGCGTAGCTATCGTTACAGGATTATTTAATACTGATGCTGCCTGTCATACCTGCTTCGGTATGCCCTTCAATAGAACAATGCAGCTTGGACGATTTCAGTGTTTTAACAGGGACAAACCACCATTCGGCTGTGCCACCCGGATACACTTCAATCTCATAAATTTGGCCTTTTACCTCCGCAACAGTCTCGTTAGTTTTACTGAGGAGCTGCACTTTACGCGTGAACACGGAGCGGGATAGCCCTTCGGCGGTGAAATAATGTTTCTGACTGCTGGGATTTTTAATGACAAGCTTATAGAATTTGCCTGTCTCAAATTCCAGCGTAGCAGGATAGAAACGCAGTTTATTGTCTGCATCACCCAGGCTTACTGTCATTTCAACGGGTTGCTGCGCCGTCATATCGCCAGCAGCATACAGATAGTTTGAAAAAAACAGACCTAAGATTAGAACAATGCTCGGTTTGTTAAATCCGTGGTACATGGCGAATCCCCTTAATGTTTATTATCTGCAAATATTAATGAATACTTCGCGCCGATTCAGACAGAAAGCACCCGTGTTATGCCGATATTGACTTGAATTAATACGGGGAACTCGCGGCCCCCCGTTTTTGTTATTAAATTTCCAGCATTGTCAGCCATGAGTCATGAAGGTTACAAACGCTTAATGCATAAACAACTTCTTTTTGGCCGGCCAAGCTAAAGTTCGACAAGGCAGCCTTGTCTTTATTTGGGTCAAAAATGTTTTCAGCAATAAATTTGAAATCACTGTCAAGCAATACATGCTTGATAATCCAGTGGTCATTGGGTTTCATCGGATGGCCGGTCACTACGCGCACACCAGCTTCCACTTTTTCAATGATGGGTGAATGTGAACCTGCCTTTTCAGCCCAGCGACCCGGCGAATCCTTCGTATAGAAGACACCGCCAGCCATGTTACTACTGATTTTTTTACCCATTGGGCTGGCAAGGACCATTTCGGGTGCAATGATACCGGTAGCTGCTCCGGCCAAGGCGATACGGATAAATGAACGTCTTTGCATGGTAAACCTCCTGGTGCGTATGTTGGTTTGCGTTAGTTTCTGACCTGCTGGTTTTAATAACGAGTCAAATGTATAAACACGATGTCAGTATGTTTTATTCCCGTTTTTCGGGTTTTCTGTAAAAAAGAGTCGAAGAAATATAGAACGAGTTGTCAGACTCCTACGAGTTAATTCAGGGCCGGAGATTGACTATTTTTATTTTAGTAAATTTAACAGCGATGATTTTTAGGTTATTGAGGGTGTTGCGCCGAACAATAAGTAAAAGTACTGACAGATTATAAAAAATCGCCATGGTCGTATTCCTTGATGATTCAGCGGTGACCATGACGAATAGCGTAAAGTGCATATTGGTTTGGCGGTGACCGCATTTATTTTGGCTTTTTACCATATCGATGGCGTGGGGTACTACATTAATGCCCCGGCCAAGCACAGTTTTTGGACGGCATACATATTATCTTGGTTACTGCTGATTATTTATGTACGGCTAATTAAGCCCTGGTTCGCGGGACGTAAACCTTATCGGGTGACACAGGTACAGCAGGACTGCAATGATTGCTGGACACTGGCGTTACAACCCGATGGCCACACCGGAATGAGATTTAAACCCGGCCAGTTTGCCTGGTTGACACTGCGGGTGTCACCTTTTCATATCAACGATCATCATTTTTCGTTCTCCTCCAGCGCTGCCTGTGGGGATCGTATGGAATTTACGATAAAAGAATTAGGCGAGGTCGCTTACCTGGATGGTCCTTATGGCGTGTTTACAGTGGACCGTTATCCGCAGGCAATGGGGTTTGTATTTATCGCCGGCGGTATTGGTATGGCACCAATTATGAGTATGCTGCGCACGTTGGCTGATCGGAATGAGCAGCGTTCGCTGTTGCTTATCTGTGGTAACAAACGTTGGGAAGATGTCATGTTCAAAGCAGAATTACAAACCTTACAGACGCGGCTGAATCTCCGGGTGGTACATGTTCTGAATCATCCATCGGCTAACTGGGAAGGTGAGTCAGGCCTTATTACGCCGGTGCTGCTAAAAAAGTATATTCCCGATGATAGACAAAACTTTGAATATTTCCTGTGCGGCCCCAAGCCCATGAGTGATGTAGTTCAGCAAGGACTGTACGAATTGCAAGTACCGCTGGGTAAAATCCATTTTGAACTTTTTGATATGGTCTAGGTGAAATGAGTCATGCGTGAAATCTGGGCCAGACGAATTGTTCTCCTCACAGCGCTATTGGTAGGGCTATTGGCGATTCTATTTAGCTACATCCAGAATCAAAGCAGTCCAACAGCCGCCACTAACCACAATAAGCAGGCATCCGCCACGGCGTTAACGCAAAACGTTGTCCCCACTTCGCCACGTATCGCCGCAGGGCGGCAAATTTATCAACAACAGGGTTGTGCGCGTTGTCACGCTATTGCCGGAGAAGGTAACCCACGCAATCCGCTGGACGGGGTGGGCGAAAAACACAGCGCCGCAGAGTTGTGTGATTTTATTCTCGGCGCTGATGCGCTACAAGGTGTGCTACCTGAGAACATCAGAAAAATGAAGCAAGGTTATCGAGAACTGTCCAGCGATGAACTGGAGGTGTTGGTTATCTACATGCAGATTTTGCACTCGTGAATAATGACTACTTTGCTCATCCTTCCCGTACAAAATATGTACGATGGGCCTGGAAACTTCAGCATCTTTTAGTTTAGGGCTATCAACAAAGGTTCCTTTAAACATCCCGTCGTCCGCGCGGGAAATTACAGGTTACTTTTTTGAAAACGGGACTTGCAATTTCAAACTCGCTCATTTGACACACCGTGGTAGTACGCATCCATTCATCCACCAATTGTTTCATGTTTATTTTCTTCGGTTGTCGTTCTGTTTTTTTAAGCTAATCAATCCTTTAAGGATTACCGCGCGGTCATTAAAAACAGCATGGCTGTTTTTACTCTAAAATAGTATCATAGCACCCTTAGCCATCCCCTCATTTTACACTTAAACAAAGCCCAGCATCGCACTCCACGCACGCTGTTCGCGTAGCATCGCTGCATACGTCGGCAGGATGAGTGCGATCCATTTCTCCGGCATGGTGGGTAACAGTTCGTAGATCATCCAGCCTTGGCGAAACAGCGAATGGGTTCGGTGTTTGACGGTGTTGGCTTTCAACAAGCGGTCATAGCCCACCCGTTCACCCGCCGCACCCAATAACGTCAACAGCACAATGGCAAAAGCCGACAGTAAAAACAACCGATCACGCCGTGCGGTGCTCTGAGTACGGGTGGACTTCATCCCCATGCCGAAGCGCGGATCTTTGATGTCACGGAAATAGGTTTCGATGCCCCACCGTTTTCCGTAATACTTGATCAGTTCCGCCGCGTGGGCTTGTGTGCTACTTGCGGCCAAACACCAGGCCTCTTTCATCGCCTTGGCCTTCACGCACACCACCGTGGGGACTACAAATTTCTCGGCGGTGATCTGCGCGTTGCGTAATGTTTTTGCGCGACCGTTGGACGCGACCCAGTCAGCGGTTTTGCGCTGCTCGCCCTGCGCCGAGGTGACCACGATGTTCTTCTTCAGTCGGATCAGGTAATTGAAACTCAGTTCATTGCACAGATAAGCGAATAACTTCGTGTCACCAAAACCCCGATCAGCAATCACCGTGACCGTCACGCCAGTGGGTAAGACCTCATACAAGCGGTGCAGGACCTCATCTTCGTAATCATTGCGGTGATCTTTCAAGGCCGACTTTTTTACCGTTTTCCACACCAATGGCGTGGCGCGTCCGTGGCTGGTTAAAAGATTCAAGGCGATCATCGCGTGACCATCCGCATCAAAATCTGTCCAATCCAGAGCGACTAAGATCGCGGTACGATCCGCGATCAGGTGCGGCACCCAGTGGGAAAAACATTCCCACACATCCACGCCGCTATTGCCAACCAAGCGATCTACTTGCTTGACGGCGTGTTTCGTCACCAAGCCACGTGCATGTGCTAAGCCCAACCCGATGGCATGCACAGCCAGCGAGGCACTGTTCAATATACCCAGTGTGCCATTGGCCAGCGACTCGATGCGCTTTGCATGGATATCACCCACAAAGATCTCATCCAGAAAGGAACGGACATCCTCAATACGGCCCATCGTGCGTTTCTTCATCGTCTCCGCTCGCGCAGGTTGAGGTTGATTCGCGACGAGAAGAGGCCGCCCAAAACGGCATTCATGATCACGATCGAGTAGTAGTCCGCGTGGTTGCGCGGCACACCCACGTGGCCCAGGCGCAGCTCCGCCTGCTGTGCGTCTGCCTTGGCAACCAGGTGCAGGCCGCGATGCGCCCGTGCCGGCGTGTCGCTGGTGGACACGGTCGTCGGCACACCGGCGGACCATTCACCGAACGCGGCGCGCGCTACT
>JANNJI010000594.1:0-1214 GCA_031405795.1 Gammaproteobacteria bacterium | reverse complement strand
AATTGTAACGGCTCTGTTGCACAAGGTATATCAGCGCTTTTCCGCGCACAACACCCTTTGCTGGAATTTTAGCGGAGTCATGTCAACCTAAGTCCGATCCCGGCGTTGTGGCAGTGATAAGATATGCCTTGCCAGTTATCTGCTTAGGGGATACAACGAATATGCGGTATAGCATCACGATAACATCAAGCTTGTTGATATTTTCAGTGTTACCCGTCACCGCACAGAGCGGCGACGCACAAAAAGAACCGGATTCCATTCTGTGGCTGGAGGCACAAGGTGATTCGACAGACACACGCGAATATGCGCTTGACCTGAGTCTGGCGGTGGGCGCAAAAGATACATTGAATCTGCGCGTCGCAAGTTCATCGATCCCCTCCGGCACGGAGACCATAAACGCCATGCAATATGTCGCCGGTTGGAAAACACGCCGCCTGGCGCCGTTTATTGTTGATCTGAGTTATGAGTATTGGGGTAATAGCAACGAACTGGAAATACAGACCGGCCATGCGGGCGTGTTCTGGGAAGGCACGCTCAGGTCGCTGGGTGTCAACCTGGATTACCGGACCATCACCTTTACCTCCCGGCCCATCGGTATGCTGCAACTCCATGTTGATACCGATGATCTCGCCTATGGCCCGGAGTTGCGGTATTTCAACAACCCCTGGGACTGGCGTCTTTATGCGCTGCAATACAGCTATTCAAAGGATCCGACCCGCTTTAATACCGCGCGGGCAACCAGGATCCTGGGTGGCAGGATTAACAGCTTAACCAACAGCCTGAATGATTGGCTCGCGGGCACGGAACTCAATTATCAGTTTTCTGCGGTACGCACCGGCGTTCGCTACCAACATGCGGTGTCTGCTGTCAATCAGCTAACTACCGATGTGTATTCCGTTGTGGTTAATTTCGATCTACCCCACAACCTGTCGTTGGAACTGGAGGCGGGCACCACAATCCCGGAAAATAGCAGCGATATCAATTTTGCGGTGATCGCCTTGGGTTTTAATTTTTAAGTATCTCCACCGATTAAACATAAAACTATAACGCAAGACACACTGTATAGTGTCGGTCTATGCTATTAATAACGCCTCCGCATTATGCCGGACCTAACTTAAAGTATCTTTCTCCATGAACCGCGCAAGTCGTGCCATCGGCCGCCGAGCACATATAGAGTTAAGCCGCAAATAAGCTGGCAATATGCGGCAGGCTTT
>JANNJI010000593.1:0-16281 GCA_031405795.1 Gammaproteobacteria bacterium | reverse complement strand
CAATCGCCAGCCGACAGGCGTCATCGTCCCAGCTTAAAGGCAAGTAAACAATTCTCGCCGGCACTTGATGATCGTCGAGATTCACTAATTCGGATTCGGCCTGTTGCAATAACGACAACAAGGTATCGAGTGAACACTGCTGACTGTTGTAATGGATCTGCAAGGAACGAATACCTGGGGTTAATTCCGCAATGCCATCGATACGATGGGTGTTGAGCCATTCCATCAGGGCATGCACCCGAAAACGCAGATTGATATCTAGCACTTGTGGCCCGTATTCAATCAACAGGTAATGATCACCACAGGGACGGTACACAATATCCACCCCATCTTTGGTATTCGTGATGGTTTTCAACCGGGTACTTTGCGGTGTGAGCAGTTGAATATCAGTTTTAACCGCGTGCAGTGTTTGCAGCGAGTGTAATTGCGCCGCCTCGCGTTTAACCGCATCACTGATACTGATCGGTACAAACTTCACTTTGTCACCGGCCTTGAGTTGGCCGAGCTTCCACAGGTCGGCAGTGATCACCGTCGCCGGACAAACGAAACCACCCAGGCTGGGACCATCGGGGCCCAGGATCACCGGCATGTCGCCGGTAAAATCAATCGCGCCAATGGCATAGGCATTGTCATGGATATTCGATGGATGCATACCGGCTTCACCGCCGTCGGATCGCGCCCACTGGGGTTTGGGCCCGATCAAACGGATACCGGTACGGCTGGAGTTATAATGCACTTCCCAGGTTGCCGCAAAAAAAGCGTGAATGTCGGCGGTGGTAAAAAAATCCGGCGCACCGTGCGGCCCGTAAATGACATGGAGGTCCCAATGATGTTGGATATCCGGCTGCATTGCCACTGCCAGGATGGCAGCGTTGACAGTCATGGGTTTATGCATTTTTAACACGTCACCGGAAAGCAACTGTCGCCCCGCATGTCCGCCAAACTGTCCCAGACTGAAGGTGGATTTTGAATTGAGATAGTCAGGACATTGCAGTCCCCCTTTGATCAAACAATAACTGCGCGCACCGGCCTGTTTCAATTTGCCGAGTTTTAATGTCTGGCCCGCCGTGACGGTGATGGTTTGCCAAAATGGTAGCTCCTCACTATCAAGGCTTGCTTGCATCTGTGCACCCGTCAACACGATGGTGGTGGCTTGATTAAATTTCAGCGTTGGGCCATTTAGGGTAATTTCCAGTCCCGCACAGTTTTCGTCGTTGCCGAGCAAGCGATTACCGATTCGAAACGACAGGCTGTCGAACGGGCCGGATGGCGGTACACCAACATCCCAATAACCGGTTCGCCCCGGATAATCCTGGATGCTGGTTTGTGTCCCTGCGCTCAAGACATCGATGGTGGCGGCCGTATATTCAAAACTATTGAGAAAGCGGGTGTAGATCCGGCCTTGGCGGAAAATATCGGTGCGCAGAATATGCTGGATGAATTCAAGATTGGTTTCAACGCCATAGATATTGGTCTGATCGACAACGGCGGCAAGCGCCGTCAGTGCCGCTTCGCGAGTGTCACGATGTACGATGATTTTCGCCAGCATCGGATCATAGTTGGGTGATACACTCAGGCCCGCTTCGATCCAGTGATCAATTCGCAGTTGCTTGCCATCGGCCTCGGGAAATTTAACATGACTCAGCAATCCGGCACAGGGTTGAAAATTTTTATTCGGGTCCTCGGCGTAGACACGCACCTGAATACTGTGGCCACGGGCATGCAGGCCCTGTTCGAGTGTCGCCAGCGGCGGTAACACCTTGGCACCGAGTTGAATCATCCATCTAACCAAGTCGATATTAAATAACTGCTCGGTGACACCGTGTTCAACCTGCAGCCGGGTATTGACTTCCAGAAAATAAAATTCTTCCTTGTCCGGGTTGTAAACATACTCAACCGTACCGGCGCTACGATAGTTTACCGCCGCGCACAGCCGTCTCGCGGTCTCCCGCATTTGCATGCGCACTGCATCCGGGATATTTGGTGCCGGTGTTTCCTCGATCACTTTTTGATTGCG
Organism: Gammaproteobacteria bacterium; assembly: GCA_031405795.1. Classification (GTDB taxonomy): domain Bacteria; phylum Pseudomonadota; class Gammaproteobacteria; order UBA6429; family Thiohalophilaceae; genus JACQBC01. Next base: position 14,264 of record JANNJI010000593.1, on the reverse strand, counting down.
TCGCTGCGTACTGCAATCACGTTCACCCAGTGCAATCACTCCACCGTTGCCGTCACCAAACACCTGCACTTCAATGTGGCGCGCACGCTCAACGAATTTTTCCAGGAACAACCCGCTATTGGAAAAGTTTGATTGACTCAGGCGTTTCACCATATCATAACTCTTGCGCAGATCCTCACTGTGCCAGCATAGCTGCATACCGATGCCGCCACCGCCTGCTGTGCTTTTCAACATGACCGGGTAACCGATGTGATCGGCGTGGCTTAATGCCTGTTGCAGATTTTCGAGCAACTCCGTACCGGGCAATAATGGCACCTGGTTTTTTTCCGCTAATGCACGTGCGGAGTGTTTGAGACCAAACGCCGCCATTTGCTCCCTTGTTGGTCCCAGAAAGACGATGCCTTCCTGCTCACAACGTTGGACAAAGGCCGGGTTCTCACTGAGAAAACCATAACCGGTATGTACGGCTTCAGCTGCAGATTGTTTGATGATCTCAAAGAGTTTATCTTGATTCAGATAGGTCTGCGCAACATTACCATCACCCAGGCAATAGGCTTCATCAGCCTGAGAGACATGTAATGAATCACTGTCGGCCTCGGCATACACGGCCACGGCGAGCACGTCCATTGCCTTGAGTGTGCGGATAATGCGGGTGGCGATAGCACCACGATTGGCAATCAGTATTTTTTTAAACATGGCTCAGTGAATAATTGAATCGGGTCGTCCCGATGTTCACAGTGCAACGATGGCCGTCCATCGCAGGAACCTTGAGGGGTTCAACCAATTTACATTCTCAATCCCAGATCAATATTTCTATCGGTGTTGGGTTGTACGCATTACAGGGATTATTCAATTGCGGACAGTTGGAGATCAAAACAATCACGTTCATGGCCGCGGTCATTTCCACGTATTTTCCGGCATCGGATATCCCGTCTGCAAAACTCAGTTTGCCATCCGCAGTCACCGGCACATTCATAAAAAAATTGATGTTATGGGTAATGTCACGCTTATTGATACCCAGTTCCTCGTGCTGTGCCACAGCCAGCATCCAGCTATCGCGGCAGGCATGCATGTGTTTTTTTTCCAGTGCGTAACGCACGGTATTACTTTCCGTTGCACAGGCACCGCCCAGGGTATCATGCCGACCGCAGGTATCAGCGACGATCTCCAGCATGACGTTGCCTTGATTGGATAACAACTTGGTTCCGGCAGTGAGATAAATGTTGCCCTGCTCGCGGAGGGTGTCGATGGCGCTGTAACGTTCAGCCGGGTTAACCGCATTATAAAAAAGCGTGTCCGCCGCTTGATTGCCTTCGAGATCGAGAATACGCACGGTCTGGCCTTGTTTCACCACTTTCACATAATAGTCACCGGCCAGGACCACATCGCGTTGGCTGGCCTTATCTGCGGTAAGTCTGCTGGTTTTGATCATCGTTTTTTATCCTTCAACAGCCACAGCCAATATTATAAAGTTCCGTATTTTTGAAACCGCGCTGATTCTCTTCATGGGAGTTGCGGCAACAATCATCTTGTGCGACATGTTCGGTTTTAGCGATTTGATAGATCACGGGTCGCTTGGGATAGTCCGTTGCGGGATTCAGCGGATGCGGGCAGGTATGAAAGATCACCAGCGCATCCATTTCAAAGCGTAGCGTAATCGACGCCCCGGCTTTGCTGTTAGCCGAATCAAACAATAGATTGCCTTCATCATCCACGCCCACTTTACTGAACAGATTTAAATTGGCTGCCATGTCACGTACATTCATTCCATACTTGGCCAGCTCGACCAGAAAACTGTCATGGCCATTCAAATACCAGTCATTGCGGTATTGCTGATAATTGCGCATACCCCATTTTGACGCAACGGATTTCCGGGTTGTGTTGCCGCCGACGGTATCATGCCAACCCACGGTGTCTTCAATGATCGAACAGAAAATACGTCCCATGTCGGAGTACAGGCAATTGCCCTGGGTTAATTTAAAGGTGTGTTGACATTTGAGGGTATCGGGCGCGTTGTAGCGCTCCAGATAATTAGCCGGGTTGTAAAACAACATGCCGACGTTCGCGCCGCCCAATTTGTCAACCCACCGTAAACTTGTGCCTTTACGCATCAACATCGACCAGTGCGCACCACCGGGTATTTCAGCTTCATATAAAATGGCATTTGTCATTTTTCAACTCCTTCTTCACCGAGGATCTTGCGGCTTTTATCCAGGGAATGATCGATGTCTTTATAAATCTTGCGATCGGTTTTGCCAACCGCAATGTCATACGTAATACTGGCGCCATACGCATTGACGTTATCCGGGTCAAGCCTCACCTTATCAAACACCCATAATCGGGTGCCCAGATAGAATCCTTCCTTGAGGTCATGGGTAATCATAAAAATAGTCACCCCGGTTTTTTTCCACAAGCTCAGGATCAACTCATGCATATCCGCACGAATACCGGGGTCGAGCGCACCGAAAGGTTCATCCAGTAACAAGATACGGGGATTTTTGATTAAGGCCTGCGCTATCGCCAGACGCTGTTGCATACCACCCGACAGTTCATGCGGATACAGATGCAACACATGCGACAGGCCCACCGATTCGAGAATTTCTTTGGCTTTGTCTTCTGCCGCTTTGCGCGGTTTGCCAAATAGTTTACCCAGGAGACGTGACTCACCGAGTTCGATACCCAGCAGGGTATTCTTTAACACCGTCAAATGTGGAAACACCGAATATTTTTGGAAGACAATACCTCGTTCTTCGCTAGGCTCTTCAGGAAAGGGTTTGCCATCCAATAACAAGGCGCCACGCGTTGGTTTTTCAATGCCGAGCAACATACGCAGGAAGGTAGTTTTGCCACACCCCGAGGTACCCACAATCGTAATAAACTCACCTGCCGCAACCGTGGTATTGACGTGTTCGAGCACGACGTTGTCGCCATAATTCTTCCACAGATTTTTTACTTCAATCATTGCCACGGTTATTTACTCATTGCATGAAACCAGGGAAAAAATTTATTGGAAATATAGCGCAGCGTATAATCCGTGAAAAAAGCAAGTAAGGTAATCCATAACACATAAGGTAAGATGATATCCATCGACAAGTAACGACGAACCAGAAAGATTCGATAGCCAAGCCCGTCGGTGGATGCAATTGCTTCTGCCGCGATGAGAAACAACCAGGCCGCGCCCAAAGACAAACGCACGGCTTCAATGAGACGCGGCAGAATTTGTGGCAATACCACCCGTACAATCACCAGCCAGGTCGATGCGCCCAGGGTCTGTGCCTTGATCAATTGCTCACTGGGTAATTCCAAGACCTTGGCCTGTAAATCACGAATAATAAACGGCGTGATACCAATGGCGATCAATGCTACCTTGGAAAATTCATCCAGGCCAAACACGATAAAAAGTATCGGCAGCACGGCTAAAGGTGGCACCAAAGAAAAGGCAGTAACAAACGGTGACAGGTTGGCGCGCACCAACGGTATCACGCCGTTGAGAATACCAAATACCAGACCGATAAGTGCAGCAAGGCCGACGCCCATTCCCAATCGCTTCAAACTCGATAGCGTGTCATTCCATAAAAAATATTCGCCACTACGTTTGCTTGGCTGCAACGCCATCGTGTCAACCGCATCAGCCATACTCTGCAACGATGGCAACAGCTTATCTTGCGGGTTTTCCGCCAGACGCGCTTCGGAGGACACAATATAGAGAACCAGAATCAGAATAAATGGAATTGCACCCAGAATATACCTGACCAAACTATCCGGCTGGCGGTTCATCAATCGTTTCATATTATCTTCCTATAAAAAATCAGGCCGAGTTTCCCCGGCCCAATCCGTAAGCGATTTTATAATTTACCGTCTGCCGCCATTTTCATATAGGTAGGATTAAAACGTAATTTGATATTTTTCGTGTCGCCATAAACGCCCGCGGGTGTTTCGATACCAATAAACTTGGCACTGGGTGCGTTCGCCCCCAGTATGCCATGTGCAAAAGAGAAACCAGCGACTTTGGCCATCGTCTCCTGCAAGGTTTTACTGTTGGTAAATGTCAGCGCGTCGGTGGGTTTGTAAAACATTTTGGTTGACGCCAGTTGCGCCTCAAAACCTTTGAGATCGGTACCCGATGCCTTACCCATTTCGGTTTTGGCCTCAATGGCTTTTTTGTCAGCCGCCGACATGATGGCCATGATTTCATACCAGGCACCGGTTAGTGCTTTACCCAGTTTCGGATTGTCATTTAAAGTCTTGGTATTGACGACCATCAAGTCGATAATCTCACCGGGGATCTGACTGGAATCAAACACCTTATTGCTATTTGGCATCGCAAGAATGGCACTTACCAGCGGATTCCAGGTAGTTACTGCCGTCACGCTGTCTGCGCCGTAGACTGCCACCATATCGGCATCCGAGGTGTTAACCACTTTAATATCTTTTTCAGACAACTTCACACTTTCCAATCCGCGCGCCAACAGATAGTGCGAGACACTCAATTCCACCAGGTTGACGTTTTGTCCCTTGATGTCTTTGAGCGATTTCTTGCCTTTGAGTATCACCGCATCATTGCCGTTGGAGAAGTCACCGACTATCAGCGCCGTGCTATCCACACCGCTGGCGGCAGGAATGGTAAACGCATCCATATTGGTCATGACACAGGCATCAAATGCGCCGGAGGTGTATTGATTAATCGATTCGACGTAATCGTTGATTTGCACGAGATCAATTTCAATGCCGTATTTGTCGGCCCACTTTTTCACAATCCCGGACTTGTCGCCGTAGTCCCAGGGCATCCAACCGACATAAATACTCCACGCAATACGGAATTTGTCTTTGGCCACGGCCGGTTCAGCAACGAGCAGGGTTAGGGGTAACAACAGACAGACGATGAGATTTTTAAGCGAAGCTTTCATGACACCTCCAGGCGACGACACATTGGGATACGGAGGTTCAATGACATGCATTGCATACCTCCCGGGCTTTTATCCCTCCGTGTAACCTGCGAGATCGCATCTCAAGAAATGCGTGCAGGCCGACCGCTCTCGGACCAGCCATTCTATAAATATAGAAGCGGAACCCTAGCGATCTATTTCTGGTTTGTCATGGTATAACAACCTACCATTGAACACTCACTTGGCACTTAAGGTGCAATATCAATGCCATGGAAAAGTTGTCAGTAAAATCAATGTATTATCATTTTCACTACCATAAACACAGCGGATAATGTTCAATGATGGTGCAGCGACGCACCATTTTAAACATGTAGGCTATTACCCATTCACCCCAGCCTCTGCCACTGCTAACATGCAACCTTCGCAAATGAATCACTACACATTGAGAGCTAACCATGGGACAGAAATACACAGAGCTATCAGACAAGCTGACACAATTTATCACCGAGCAAAAAATTTTCTTTGTCGGCACCGCGACCGCCGACAGTCGCGTGAATGTGTCGCCCAAGGGCATGGACTCGTTGCGCGTCATTGATAAACATCATGTCGCCTGGTTGAATGTCACCGGCAGCGGCAATGAGACAGCGGCGCATGTGCAGGAACACCCGCGAATGACCTTGATGTTCTGCGCTTTCACCGGTGAACCACTGATTCTGCGTCTCTATGGCAACGCCACCGTTATCCACAGGAATGACCCCGAATGGGAAAATTTATTCGCATTGTTTAACCCCCTCCCCGGTGCGCGGCAAATATTTCGCCTCACCATAGACCTCGTGCAAACCTCCTGCGGCATGGGGGTTCCGAATCTTTCGTATGTGGGTGAACGCGAGCAATTAAAAAATTGGGCAGAAAAGAAAGGCCCCGAGGGTATAAAGACCTACTGGGAAGAAAAAAATCAAACGAGCCTTGATGGTTTGCCGACGAACATCATTGCTAAAAATAGCTAACCGAGAGTGCCTCATGATAATCCGATTTACCCGCCCTGTTGCTATTCAATGCAAAACGATTAATATACAAATTCCGTGTCGAGGCTATATTCATGTGGACATGGCTAATAGAAGAAAAACAGCTCTTGCCGAGAACTTAGCGAGGATGGTGGTATGAGCACACCCAAAACTCCCATCGAACCCAGTATTGACATCCTGCATCGCGAGATCAGGCAACTGATTGAAGCCGCCAAGATCCATGTGGTAGCGCAGGTAAATCAGGCGTTGGTGCTCACCTATTGGCAAATCGGCAAAATAATTAAAACAGAGGTGTTGCACAACGAACGGGCAGCGTATGGCGCGGGCATGCTTAAGCAACTGGCTTATCGTCTATCCCTCGAATACGGTAATGGATTCAGTCATTCCAGTCTTACTCGCATGGTCAAGTTTTACGATTACCTGCCTGGGCGCGACATTGTTGCGACACTGTCGCAACAATTAAGCTGGTCGCATTTTGTTGAAATCATCAAGAGCGTCAAACGCGATTTTTATATCAGCATGAGCACCAGTGGACGCTGGTCGGTACGCACCCTGCGAGAACGCGCTGAAGCCAAAGCGCGGTTGGAGTGTTCGCGTAAAGAAAATAAAGACGAATGATGGAGAGGGCGCACAACCAGTATATGCTCGTCCCTGCCCAGCATCGGACAGATTGAAGTGGAATTGAATATTGAGGAAGGATCGTGATGAGTCGAAATGAGATATTTAATTTCACGGTTGGTCAATTAGTTAAAATGTTGCAATCCTTGCCACAAGAATTACCGGTACTAACCAGCGGCTATGAGAGTGGCTATGAAAATTTCTATCAACCTGAGATTGTAAAATTAAAGCATGAACCTGAAAATATGTATTTCGATGGCGAGTTTCAATTGGCAGATGAGAAAGACGAAAACGTATTCCAAGCCATTGTTTTGCTAAGGGTGATGCGGGATGATTAAAAGCGATTTTGTTTTCAGGTGTAGTTGTGAAAGATGCAGTATTGAATAATGCCATTGCCGAAAATCTGGCGAAGTTGAAGAGTACGGCTGGATATTATTGAACGAACGCCAGAGGATGTCAGTTACTTTGTAAATTTTTCGATTTTGTCTGTCACCAATCTACCCGGACTCTGTGGGCCTTTTTGCTAACGGAGTGGGAATTGATCGGACACCCGCCTGGCGAGCATCAAATCAAGTGCTTTTGATCTTCTTCTGCCGCACTGCCTTCGGTAATTTCTTGCTGGGTTTTTTTGCCCGTCGCGCCACCTCAATGGCTTGTTGCGCCCAATGGCGCATAGCCGCCAGCTCTTCGAAGACCTCCGGCGGCGCTTCGTAATATTGCATGGTAATGGTTTTGTTGCGAGTGATGTAGGTAAACGGCGGAAGCCCCAGCGCCTTAAATTCCGCGCAGGTGACGCTGTCGGCTTTGAAATACAATCGGTCATCCGCAATGATCGCAAAGAAAATATCGCCTTGATACACCCCGTAACCGCCAAACATCGCCCGCACTCGCGCACCACCTAGCGGCGCGAGTTGTTCCAGTACCAGTTCAACAAATTCACTGTGTCCACTCATTGCATTAAAAACCCTCCAGGACGATCTTGCCCTTCGCCTTGCCGCTCTCAATCACCGCGTGGGCGCGTTTGAGATTTTCTGCATTAATACGCCCGAAGTGTTCGGCACAGGTTGTCTTGAGAATCCCTTTATCAACCAACTGCGCCACCTCGCACAACAAGTGGTGTTGCGCAATCATATCAGCGGTGTCGTATAAAGAACGCGTAAACATAAGCTCCCAATGCACGGAGATACTCTTGCGTTTGAACGGATTAATGTCAAGAATCTTTGGATCGTCGATCAGACCAAACTTGCCTTGTGGCGCAATGACTTCGACAATCTCAGGAAAATGCTTGTCGGTCTGCGTCAGGCTGATCAAATGGGTTACTTGCGGGATACCAATGCGTTTGAGTTCCGCCGACAGCGGCTTGCTGTGATCGATCACGTGATGTGCGCCAAGCGTGTGTACCCACGCCTGCGTCTCCGGGCGTGAGGCGGTGCCGATCACAGTCACACCGGTCAACTGCCGTGCGAGTTGGGTGAGTATCGATCCGACGCCACCGCTGGCGCCGATGATCAACAACGATTCACCACTGTTGCGTGGACTGCGCGCAATGCCTAACCGATCAAACAACATTTCCCATGCGGTGATCGACGTCAGCGGTAAGGCGGCGGCCCTGGCGAAGTCGAGCGAGGCGGGCTTGCGTCCGACAATACGTTCATCCACCAGATGCAATTCAGCATTGGTACCCGGACGCGTGATCGAACCGGCGTACCAGACTTCATCGCCCGGCTTGAACAACGTTACCTCGTGACCAACATCAAGCACGATACCGGCGGCATCCCAACCGAGAATTTTAGTCTCACCGGGTGGCGGTGCTACGCCAATGCGTACCTTGGTGTCGACTGGATTGACTGAAATTGCGTGGACCTTGATCAATAAGTCGTGACCCGCGGGTACTGGATCGGGCAAGGTGACATCAATAAGTGAATTTGCTTCTGTAATTGGCAGCGACTGACGGTATCCGATGGCTTTCATGATTGGTTCCTTATCCTTTATTAACTGAATATGACTTCAATTGCACTAAATGAAACATCTGTTGTTAAAACTTGTTAGTCAGGACTATGCTAGCCAATACCCTGGCTTTCTGGAAGAATGCACATTTATGTCATTGAGTATCTTTTTGTATACTGTGGAACGTTATGCGACACACCAATTATAATTGCAATTTTGGTTGCCCTGTTGAGGCCTGTCTTGAGGTTATTGGTGGTAAGTGGAAAGGCGTGATTCTCTTTCATTTGCTCGGTGGCACCAGGCGATTCAACGAGCTGCAACGCCTGATGCCCAGCGTGACACAACGCATGCTGACCCGGCAATTACGCGAGCTGGAGGAAGATCAGGTCGTTACCCGCAAGGTGTACGCAGAAGTCCCGCCCAAAGTGGAATACTCGTTAACCGAATTTGGCAAAACACTGGAGCCTGCGCTACAAATGTTGCAGGGATGGGGTAGTGAGTATCTTGAAAAGATCACGCGCATCCGGCAATCGCGCGTTTAACTTGGTGTCATGCAGGAGTCTGTGTGACGCAAGACACAATATATTCAAAAGATAACTTCTCCCTGTAAATAACCCGCTCCACACGGGTTGACACTGTTGAAATCAACATACATACTGGTCGGTATGTTAGCACGCAACGCCGATATTACCCGCCGAACCATCTTAGAAGCCGCCTTCGAGGAGATCCGTATCTATGGATTTCAAGCCGCCAGTCTAAGTCATATCCTGGACAAGGTCGCCGTCACCAAGGGCGCGTTGTACCACCACTTTCCCGATAAAAAAGCCCTGGGTTATGCCGTCATCGACGAAATCATCAAAGAGATGGTGATAAACAAATGGGTGATTCCCTTGGCCACCGGTAATCCCATTGACGCCCTGTTGCAATCACTGCAACAAGAAGGCTGCAAACTCGCGGAAGAAGAAAGATTCATCGGCTGCCCGCTGAACAATCTTGCCCAGGAACTTTCCGCACTGGATGAAGGCTTTCGCCAACGCATTCAACATATCTACACGTTGTGGGGCAGCGGTATCAGTGACGCACTCAAGCGTGGTCAGGCCGAACAATCCGTGCGGCCCGAGATTGCCACCGATGCCGCCGCCACCTTTATTATCGCCGCGATTGAAGGTTGTCTGGGCATGGCTAAAAACAGTAACAATATTAATTTGTTGTATCAATGTGGTGCCGGCCTGTCGCATTACTTAGAAACATTGCGATTAAATCCGAAACCATAACACGCTGGGTGTGCAGGTAAAGAAATTACTAAGGGAGACAATTGTATGACACAGGCATTTGCTTTATGGGTGATCCGTTTTCGTTGGTGGATCATTATTTTTTCTATTTTGGGTGTGGTGGCATTGGGCTCCGGCGCACGCTTTCTGGAATTCTCCGGCAGTTATCGCACTTTTTTCAGCAAAGAAAATCCGCAACTCAAGGCCTTTGACGAATTACAAAACACCTACAGCAAAAATGACAACGTCATGTTTGTCATCGCGCCCAAAGACGGCAAGGTGTTTACCCAGGAAACACTTGCCGCGGTGCAATGGCTAACCAAAGAATCCTGGCAAATACCGTATTCACGCCGCGTCGATTCGCTTACCAATTTTCAATATACCCAGGCACAAGGTGATAGCCTGGTGGTGCATGATCTGGTAGAAGACCCGGCCGCGCTCACCACCGAGAAACTTGCGCAACTCAAACAGATTGCCATTGATGAACCGCTGTTGATCAATCGATTAATCTCACCACGTGCGCACGTCACCGGCGTCAATGTCACCTTGACCTTGCCGGAGAAACACCTGGATGAACCCACCGAAGTTACCCAAGCCGCACGCACGTTAGAGGCGCAGATTAAAACGCGTTATCCGAACCTTGATATTTATCTCACCGGCATGGTGCCGTACAACAATGCCTTTGCTGAATATTCGCAAAAAGACATGTCAACCTTGGTGCCGTTGATGTATCTGGTGATCATTGTTATCTGTCTGGCCACCCTGCGTTCGTTTTTTGGAACACTGACGACCTTAGTCGTCATTATGTTTTCGGTGGTAAGCGCGATGGGTGTCATGGGCTGGTTAGGGATCAAACTCACACCACCCTCGGCCTCCGCACCTACAATTATCTTAACCCTGGCCATCGCCGACAGTATTCATCTGCTGTCGACGTTATTTCACTACATGCGCGAAGGCATGAGTAAGCGCGAGGCCATCGTCAAGAGCTTGTCGATCAACTTCACGGCGGTGTTTCTCACCAGCATTACCACCGTGGTGGGATTCTTGAGTATGAACTTCAGTGAAGTCCCGCCGTTTCGCGACTTGGGTAATATTGTCGCGGTCGGCGTAACGGCCGCCTGGGTATTTTCCATCTTGTTACTCCCGGCACTGATGGCGGTGTTACCGGTACGGGTAAAGGCGACACGCACCCACACCGGCCGTTCTATGGAATGGTTAGGCAATTTTGTAGTGGCACGGCGCCGCGCGTTATTCTGGTTTATGGTGATTTTATCCGTGGGTTTAATCGCCTTCATTCCGCGCAATGAATTAAATGACAACTTTGTGAAATATTTTGATAAGACCGTTGCCTTCCGCAACGCCACGGATTTTATGGTGGACAACCTCACTGGCGTGGATCAAATCCAATACTCGTTGAGCGCCGGGGAAAGCGGCGGCGTCAGTAATCCGGCGTATCTGCTAAAACTGGAGGAGTTTGCCAACTGGTATCGCACCCAACCCAACGTGATCCACGTTAACAGCATCACCGACATCATGAAGCGTTTAAACAAAAACATGCATAGTGATGACCCGCGCTATTACACCATCCCCGATGGCCGCACCCTCAGCGCACAGTATTTACTGCTCTACGATATGTCGTTACCGTTTGGCCTGGATCTGACCGACCAAATCAATGTCGACAAATCCGCCAGCCGGATGGTGGTGACGCTGGGCAGTGTGACCAGCAACGATATCCTGGCATTGGAGGCTCGCTCACGGCAATGGTTACAAGACCATGCACCCGCGACAATGCTCAGTTATGGTACCGGGCCGTCGGTGATGTTCGCCTACATTGGTGATCGGAATATACGCAGCATGATCGGTGGCAATATCACCTCGTTAGTGCTGGTCTCATTGATTATCATGTTTGCTATTCGTAGTCTTAAAATTGGTCTGCTGAGTTTGATCCCGAATCTTATTCCTATCGGCATGGCGTTTGGTCTGTGGGGCATATTTGTGGGAGAAATCGGCTTAGCCTTGTCGGTGGTGACCTCGCTGACCTTTGGTATTGTGGTGGATGACACGATCCATTTCCTCACCAAATATTTATATGCGCGACGACACTACAACTTATCGTCACACGATTCAGTACGTTACGCCTTCAGCACCGTGGGCACCGCGATGTGGGTGACCTCGTTGATCCTGGTCGCGGGGTTCTTAGTGCTGACCTTCTCGGCCTTTAAATTAAACAGCAGCATGGGTTTGTTATCAGCGATCACGATCGGGTTTGCCTTGCTGGCGGATTATTTGTTATTACCACCCTTATTAATGAAATTGGAGGAACGAAAAAATGAAAAACAGATCACCACTGACACTGATGCTGCTGGCGACAAGCCTGTTAGCGTTACCGCTTAGTAGCCAGGCAGAGACGCCCGAGGAAAAAGGACTGGCCATTGCCAAAGAAGTGGATCGACGCGATGAGGGCTTTGCGGACTTCACCGCGAATCTGGAAATGATCCTGAAGAATAAACAGGGCGATGAAAGTCGCCGTTTTATTCGCATTCAGACCCTGGAAGTCAAAGACGACGGTGACAAAAGTTTATCCCTGTTTGATGAACCAGCCGATGTCAAAGGCACCACCATGCTGACGTTCTCCCACAAGAAGGACGACGATGATCAGTGGATGTTCCTCCCGGCCTTAAGCCGCGTCAAACGTATTGCCTCGGGGAATAAATCCGGGTCCTTCATGGGCAGTGAATTTGCCTTTGAGGATATCGGCTCGCAGGAGGTGGAGAAATACACCTATAAATACCTGCGTGAGGAAGACTATAACAGCAGGCCGTGTTTTGTTATGGAACGTTATCCGGTGAGTCCACACTCGGGTTATAAACGCCAGGTGGTGTGGATTGATAAGGCCGAGTACCGTGTGGCGAAAATTGACTTTTATGATCGCAAAGACAGCTTGCTCAAAACCCCTGACGCTGGACGGCTATGAAAAATACCTGCAAAAATACTGGCGCGCAGGTCAAATGCTGATGGTCAATCAACAAACCGAAAAAACCACGCTGCTGAAGTGGACCCAATATAAATTCAAGCATGGCCTGAAAGACAGTGACTTCACTGAGGCAAGCTTGAAACGCGCACGGTAACCATGCGTCACGTCTTTATCTTCGCAGGATTGGCCGGTGTTTTGTGTTGTGCAACAAACACCGTATCCGCCAACGGATGGTCCGGCTTTGCGGCAGTGGAATATCGGGGGTTTGCCCATGCCCCGTTATTCACTGAACAACATAAGAATTATTCTTCTGTGATGTTACAACCGGAATACCGTTACCGGCCCGATAATTCCAAAGATACCTTCACCTTCATCCCCTTCGCGCGCATAGATCAGCATGACGCGGAGCGCAGCCATGCCGACATACGCGAACTGGCGTGGGTAAACGTACACGATGATTACGAATGGCGCATCGGTATTCGCAAGGTATTTTGGGGGGTGACCGAATCACAGCATCTGGTGGACATCATCAATCAAACCGATCTGGTGGAAAACTTTGACGCCAAAAGTAAACTGGGTCAGCCGATGGTGAACTTCGCACTGCTCAAGCCCTGGGGCACACTGGATCTGTTTGTATTGCCGTATTTCCGTGAGCGTACTTTTTTAGGCCGAGAAAATCGTTTACGTACTGAACCACCGGTTGCGACTGATCAGGCGGTATATCAGTCCGATCAAGGTCGTGATCATGTGGATTACGCCGCGCGTTGGTCTAAGGCCTTTGCTGACGTTGATCTGGCACTCTCACACTTTTTTGGTACCAGTCGCGATCCGCGTTTTCAGCCAGGGATCAATAGCAGCGGTGCTCCAGTATTGATTCCTTATTACGATCTGATCCATCAAACCGGACTGGAATTTACCGCACCGGTGGGTTCCTGGTTGTGGAAACTCGAAGCCATCCATCGCTCAGGTCAGGCAACCGCTTACACAGCAACCACGGCGGGGTTTGAATACACCTACTCGGCGGTGTTGGGTTCTGCGGCGGACTTGGGCGTGATCTTCGAATACTTATATGATGACCGTGGCACAGCGGCGTTATCACCCTTTCAGGATGATGTCACACTCGGCATTCGCTTGGCACTCAATGATGTACAAAGCAGTGATCTGCTTTTTACAATGATTCAGGATCGACACACGGATGCGCGTGTCTTTAATCTTGAGGCCAGTCGACGGCTCGGATCCAATTGGAAATTGACGATTCAGGCACGTGGTTTCGCCGACATCCCGGCAACGGATCCTCTGTATAGTCTGCGTCGCGATGATTATATCGAGTTGCTGCTCGCCCGGTATTTTTAATTCGCTCATATCCATGGCTGTCACGGCGTTGCTACGACGCACCATACTGGCTCGGATAGATACTACTTGTGTGGCGGCAGGTCAGGCTACCAATATCCCCGGTACCTGCGCCACCAGCTGGACAAGGGCAAACCCTTTCGTTCTCAGGCATCGAACCAACGAGCGAGAAGGGTGGAACGGTTTCGTTTGC
>JANNJI010000592.1:0-2094 GCA_031405795.1 Gammaproteobacteria bacterium | reverse complement strand
TGATGACTCTGGGCATGTTGATCGGTGTGGTCACGATATTGGTCGTGCGTGAGCCGCCACACAATGTGAACCGGCAAACCTATATGGAAGAGCAGCGGGTGATTGACTACCTCGAACGCAGCGCACACATATCCGATGCCTGGCGTATTCCAGTAGCCTGGTTCATCGGTGCGGTTATTTGCCCACTGACCGAGTTCATGAAACGTAATCAACGTTGGGCGCTGACGTTGTTAATTTTTATTGGCTTATATCGCCTTACCGATACCGTGTTGGGATCCATGGCCTCCGCGTTTTATCGCGACATGGGATACAGCAAACCGGAAGTGGCAAATATCATCAAAATCTACGGCGTGTCGATGACAATCTTTGGCGCCGTGGCAGGTGGCGCACTGGTAGTGCGTTTTGGGTTGATGCGCATGTTATTGGTTGGAGCAATATTGGCGGCAATCACCAACTTGTTTTTTGCAGCCCATGCACTGCAAGGTAAAGACCTGGCTGGTTTGGCAGTGGTGATCAGCGCCGATAATTTTGCCGCAGGGTTTGCTGGTTCAGCATTCATTGCCTATCTTTCGCGCCTGACTAATACTGCTTATACCGCGACACAATATGCCTTATTTTCCTCGATCATGACCTTGCCGGGCAAAGTGCTCTCCGGTTTTTCCGGGATTGTGGTGGACGCAAGTAATTATTTTCATTTTTTTATTTATACAACGGTGCTGGGTATTCCCGCCATCGTCCTGGTGATGTATTTAATGCGACACCACAACATCGATCGCATTACTGAGCCAGCAGCGGAAAAAATATCGGCGTAACGCGCGCGTGCAACAGGAATTCTCCTACCTCGCGGCATTATTCATGGGACTGTTCAGTGGCGTACACTGCATCGGCATGTGTGGTGGGATCGTGACTGCGTTAACTTTGAACCTGGAACCTGCACAGTCCCCTCCGGCACGATTCCGCCAGCAACTATTTTATAATCTTGGTCGTATCAGCAGTTACACCGTGTTTGGTCTGCTTGCAGGCAGCATTGGCCAGGCTGGCACATTCTTGCTGCACGCGCACACATTACAAACAGGGCTGATGATCATAGCGGCGATCTTCATGTTTATTATGGGATTGTATCTGGCGGGCTGGTGGCAGGGTTTGCTCAAACTCGAACAACTGGGACAACCGGTGTGGCGCCGACTGGAACCACTGACCCGTGGCATGATCCCGGTACGCAATCTGCAACAGGCCTTTATGGTCGGGATGGTATGGGGCTGGTTACCCTGCGGCTTGGTATACAGTGTCGCCATTTTTGCCCTGTCCAGTGGTAGCGCGATCAACGGTGGATTGCTGATGCTCAGTTTTGGCATCGGCACGTTACCGAATTTACTCGCGGCAGGCTTGCTGGCGACACCACTGCTGGTGTTGCTGCGGCGTCGCTATGTGAAAACCATGGCTGGTTTGCTGGTGATGGGTTTTGCGTTGCTGTTGATGTATCGTGTTGTGCAGTTGATTTAACTAAACAACTAAGATTACAAAGTAAGTTGGGGTAACGATCACAGTGATTGCTTGCTTGGGCTAATAAAAAAAGAACCGATCTTGGCGAGCAGTGCGACTAACACCAACCATTTGCTGATGCTGTATAAGTTATGCCACATGCCATTGGTGGCTTTTAACACCTCAAATTCCTTGACGAACACAACTTCACAGGCGCCATTGCCCGTATCATTGCGTGTGGTGCTGGTTCTTCTTAGCCAGTTGGGTTTGGATAACCAGTGATAATTTATTAGCTGCCCACGCAGGTGGATTTGATCACCGATGCGAGTATTGTGGATCACGTCGCGCACGGCCTCATTATCGGCAAGCAGGTGATTATTGGATATTTCGTCAAATTGGAAACTAACACCCGATGGGTATTGAAAATAACAAATAAAATCACCACTGCTGAATTGCATTTTCTGGTAGTCACTATTACGGATGTTGTTTCCCCAGATAAGACAAATGTCTTTGATGTCGACGGAGTCTTTGGTGTGCATAATGTCAGTGATCCCGGTGATATCATTATGGGTGACTACCATGCCCCATAATTCATATTCCGCAACCGGTTCT
>JANNJI010000591.1:0-2774 GCA_031405795.1 Gammaproteobacteria bacterium | reverse complement strand
CCGTGGATTGGCCGATTTCTTAACGGCAAAGATTTGAATCACAAATATTTAGGGGTGGCCGCGTGCAGTGTGCGCCGCCAAGATCCCGGTGAACTACTCACCGCTATTCTTCAACGCGAAGATTGCTTGAGCCACGCTAAGTTGCATGCGCGTGCGTTGCGTTTAATTGGCGAATTGCGCCGCTTGGATTTAATGAGTGCGTTACAAAACGCGGCAGGCTCGCAAGAACCCTCGATAGCGTTTTGGGCTAACTGGTCAACGATTCTGTTAGGCCAGCATGCAGTAGTAAAAAATTTACAACCGCTGGTATTCAATCGTGGCCCATACCAGGCACGCGCCATTCAAATTGCGTTTCGCGTATTGCCAATTGAGCAAGCGCGGGAATGGATATCCACCATGTCAAAAGACCCTGCAGGCGTGCGCGCGGTGATTACCGCTACCGGTGTATTGGGCGATCCCCATGCGGTGAATTGGCTCATTGGCAAAATGGCCGATCCGCTACTAGCGCGTTTGGCGGCAGAATCGTTTACCAATATCACTGGTGTAGATTTAGAAAAACACCAATTGCACGAATCTCCACATTATGGCCAAGACCCCATCCCCAATGATGAGACGGATGATGCGCATGTGGGGATGGATGAAGATGAAAACTTACCCTGGCCAGATGTAGAAAAGGTCGCAGCACTGTGGCGCAATCATGGCGCAAACTTTATAGTGGGGCGGCGTTATTTTCTCGGCAAGCCCATCACCCCCGAGTGGCTTAAACGCGCCATTAGCGAAGGTAATATGCGGCAACGCCATGCTGCCGCATTAGAACTCGCACTCATCGACCCGCAATCGCGGCTGATTAACACGCATGCCAGAGTAATAGTATGAGTGAGCAAGCCAAGCTGTATATCGCTGCGGTAGGGATGATTACACCGCTAGGAGCGAACACGCAGATGACCACCGCTGCGGTAAGAGCGGGCATCAGCAGCTACAGGATATCTAATTTTTACGATAAAGATGACGAAGCGATTACCATGGCATCGGTGCCAAGTATTATTTTTGATAAAATCGAGGCAGAAATTGGTGAAGGCAGTTACTACAACGAACGCCATGATCGCGTTATTAAAATGGCCATCACTGCCATACGTGAAGCCTGCGCAAAATGTGCGATACCACAACCCATTCCGTTATTGTTGGCGATGCCCGAGGGCCAGACCGATACCGAGGGTTTACCTTCCTTTATCGACAATCTTGAAGGCAACTGCAAACCCTGGATAAGCGCCACCAAATACCGCGAAATGCGCAGTGGTCGTGCGGCAGGTATGGATGCGATTGAATTTGCTTTCCATCATCTTAACAAAGTTCCGGGCGATTATATTTTGGTTGGCGGGAGCGACTCGTATCAGGATTATGCGCGAATCAGCCCGCTGAGCAAGGAAGATCGCTTGCTGACGAAATCCAGCATGGATGGCTTTGCGCCCGGCGAAGCCGCCTGTTTTCTGTTGTTAACACACAAGCCTGAGCTAGCGATGAACCGTAATGGACAAATCATTGCGTTACATCCGCCGGGTATCGCCAATGAACCAGGACACTTGGGTAGTGAAGAATTTTATCGTGGCGATGGTTTAGATCAAGCATTTAAAAAAGCGCTGGTGAATCACCAACAAGCCAACATTCATAGCATTTACAGCAGCATGAATGGTGAGCATCACTGGGCGAAAGAATATGGCGTAGCATTTATTCGTAGTCAAGAGTCTTTTCAAGACCCGGTTAAAGTCGAGCACCCCGCCGATTGTTATGGCGACCTCGGCTCGGCCACTGCCCCGGCACTCATCGCACTCGCCGCCGAGAGTTTGTTTAATAACACCAAAGCAAAAGCGCATTTGGTTTACAGCTCATCCGATACCGCCAAACGCGGTGCGATCGTGGTTGAGAAAATTGCGTATCGAACCTGATCTAATACGCAAAAAAATCTAAATCGTATGGATAAATTTCTAATAGCGGTTGTGATGCGGGCGCTCACCGTCTTTTGGTTTGTTGTCGCTATAATACTGGCGACCAAATTATGGTTGTTGCGCCTTGTTGATGCTACGCAACGCGGGAAATGGAGCAAGCCGCAGCGAATAGACTGTGGCGATTATCCAGAGACTGAATCGGTAACGTTGGCGTCTGATGACCACGGCAATATGTTTGCCATGAGTCAGCAACGAGACAAAGTCTTTGTGAGACGTTTCACGGAAGTAAACGGTTGGTCTATGGCTGAGGCCATCGGGGATGCAACATATGCTACATCAAATACCTCTATAACTTATGATGTGCGTGGCAATGCCCTGGCTGTATGGCAAGATGATCATCGTGATAACGCAGAATCTTGGATAAATCGTTACACAATAAGTAATGGCTGGGGAAAGGCAGAACGCTTTGACTGTTCGCCGAGAGAAAAAAGCCCTGTATATACCGTTGGTGATGCGCAGGGTAATGTGATAGCCGTCTGGTTTCATAATGACAATGGACGTTCGCTGATTTTGTGCAAGCGTTATATGCCCGACACGGGCTGGAGTGAAGCGACAACGGTTGCAGAGAGTGATCGTCTTATTAACACGTTAAAACTCATTGGTGATCGCCAGGGGCGTTGTTTTATTTTATGGGATTGGCAAAAGAATAAGTCAGGCAAGGGTGAATATACTTACAATGGAGTTGTACCCGTGTATGCCAGTTGTTATACCGCCACCAATGGCTGGAGTAATGCAACCAAAATTGCAGATGATGTTTTATATGACAAAGTG
>JANNJI010000590.1:0-8001 GCA_031405795.1 Gammaproteobacteria bacterium | reverse complement strand
CGAACAACAAACCGTTGCGTTACCCGCCTGGATTGGTAAGGAAGTCTCGGACGACCCACGTTATTATAATGTCAATTTGGTAAAACATCCGTATTCAGTATGGCAGCACCAATAAGCGATCACCTCATTAGCGTTGACGTGACCACGCAATTATTGCAAGTGGAACAGCGCGGTGACATTGTATTTTCCGCCAAAGTGGCCACGGCCAGCAATGGGGTGGGTGAACGTAATGGCAGTGAATGTACACCTCGCGGTTGGCATATCATCCGCGCCAGGATCGGTGCAGGCAGTGTCGCGAATACAGTATTTCGCGGCCGCCGTGCCACCGGTGAGATTTATACACCGGCATTACGGCTACAAGCGCCCGAACGCGATTGGATATTAACGCGGATCTTGTGGCTGAGCGGACTTGAGCCTGGCTTTAATCGTTTGCATGATGTTGATACCATGCGGCGTTATATCTATATCCATGGCTGTCCCGATGAAGACATCATGGGTATTCCCAGCTCGCACGGCTGTATCAAAATGCACAATACGGAATTGATCACTTTGTTTGAGCTGGTTTCTGTCGGTACCCGCGTGCTCATTGTAGGATAAAACATGCAGCTTGGCCCCATTATGCTGGATATCGCCGGTCACGAACTCACGCACGAGGATCGCGATGTATTACACCATCCACTGGTGGGAGGGGTGATTTTATTTACCCGGAACTTCGCTGATGTGGCGCAACTCACGCAATTGGTTAGCGCGATACATGCGATCCGTGATCCCCATTTACTGATTGCCGTGGATCACGAAGGCGGGCGCGTTCAACGGTTTCGTGATGGCTTCAGTCGCTTACCGGCTGCGGGCCGGATGGGTGAGGTGTTTGCCACGAATCCCGACAAGGCACGGCAACTGGCAGAAGAAGTGGGTTGGTTAATGGCCACGGAGTTACGCTGCATCGGCATCGATTTTAGTTTTGCACCGGTATTAGATCTAAATTACGGTGTCAGTGATGTGATCGGTGACCGCGCATTTCATCGCGACCCTGCCACGGTTTTTGAATTGGCCTACGCCTACATCAAAGGGATGCAGGCTGCCGGTATGGCGGCCACCGGTAAACATTTTCCCGGTCATGGCGCGGTGGTTGCCGATTCACACACCGACATCCCGCTGGATACACGTGATTTTGATACGGTATGGAGTGAAGACATCACGCCATTTCGGCGGTTAATTGATAATGGGCTTGCCGCGATCATGCCTGCCCATGTGATTTATCCCCAAATCGATCAGGCAGCGGCGGGCTTCTCCCGCTTTTGGTTACAAACCGTGTTGCGTGAAAAACTTAACTTCCAGGGTGTTATTTTCAGCGATGATCTGAACATGCAAGGGGCAAGTATTGCAGGCAGTGATTATGTCGCACGTGCGCAGGCGGCCTTTAGCGCGGGATGTGACATGGCCTTGATTTGTAATAATCGTCCTGCGGCGATCCAAATTCTGGATAAATTTGAAGCGTTGGTAAATCCTGTCTCACGTTTACGTCTGGTGCGCATGCACGGCCGCCATGCTTACACACACACTGAGTTGATTCACCTGCCGCGTTGGACTCAGGTACGTCAGGATATCGAACGCTTGCTGGAAAACCCCAATTATGCATTTCATTTTTAGCCGACAGGAATCCATAAACAGGGAACATCGAAATCCCGTCATTATCAGATTGGCAATCACGTCTCCCTGTCTTATACTGCGCTTTGTTCGATGCTCTGCTGTGGTTGGCGTATCAATCACAATCGCTTAATTACCGGCGGAAATGGTGTGAAACTACATGAATGCAATTGAAGCACAACGCGCATTAACCGAAGCAGACTGCCTCTATACTGACGCACAGGTGCAACAGGCACTGGACCGGATGGCACAGGCAATTACCCAGTCCCTGGCGGATCGCGATCCCTTGATCCTGTGTGTCATGACCGGGGGTATCATTCCAGCAGGACACTTGTTAACACGTCTACATTTCCCCTTACAAATCGACTATATTCACGCCACTCGCTACCGTGGTGATACTGCCGGGGGACGATTGCAATGGATAGTCAGGCCGCAACATTCGCTCAAGGGGCGCACCATCCTTATTATCGATGATATCCTGGATGAAGGTATCACCCTCAATGCTATTATTGAGGACTGCTGGGCAGGCGGGGCAACGGAAGTTTTTGCTGCCGTCCTGATCAATAAAAAACACAACCGCAAGGAACCGGTACCGATTAACTTTGTTGGTCTGGAAACCGAAGACCGCTATTTGTTTGGTTATGGTATGGATTACAAAGGATATTTACGCAACGCACCCGGCATTTATGCTGTGAAAGGAATGTAATAAATAACATGGCGAAGATTGCAATCATAGGTGGTACGGGGCTTACCAAGCTTACCGATTTAAAAATAACCGGACGAGAAGTACATGTGAGTGGTTATGGCGAACCGTCAGCACCGCTCACCCGTGGAATTTTGGCCGGCAAAGAAGTGGTTTTTTTACCTCGGCATGGTGCAGCACACACCATCCCACCCCATAAAGTCAATTATCGCGCCAACATCGCGGTACTTAAAAATGCCGGGGTTGAAAATATCATTGCGATCAATGCGGTCGGTGGTATATCCGCTGACATGGCACCGCAATCGATCATCATTCCTGATCAGATTATTGACTACACCTGGACACGGCAACATACCTTTTTTGAAGAAGGTTTAACGGAAGTCGTACACGTGGATTTCACCTCACCCTATTGTGAAAAATTGCGGCAAGTTATTCTTAAGGCAGCAGCGGCGGCCAAGGTGACGGTGGTGGCAAAGGCAACATACGGTGCCACCCAAGGACCACGGTTGGAAAGCAAGGCCGAAGTGGATCGTATCGAACGCGATGGCTGCCACATCGTTGGTATGACGGGTATGCCCGAAGCAGGCTTGGCGCGTGAAATGGAACTATGTTACGCCTGTATTGCCGTGGTAGTGAACAAGGCTGCGGGGCGTGGGGAAGGCGAGATCACTATGCAGGAAATTGAACACAATCTTGGTGCTGGTATTGATCAGGTAAAGCGTATTCTTGAGCGTGTCATCAGCATGCTGTAAGTTGTGTAGCAACATCGCATACTGTTACGCAACGGTTTTATAGATTGTCCGCGTCTCAGCCTTCCAGCGGCGTGATAAGCACCAGGATGCCCAAGACCGGGCTATCGAGATAATGAATTTCTTTGCTGCGCATCTTGCGGGCCTGTTTGAGTCGATAGATGGGTGTACCTTTCACCTCAATGGCTTTACTGTTGGCAGGAACCGGGATACTGTTGGGGACAGAAGGAAGGAGATTATCCTGATAGGTTAAATCAACCTCCGCGTGTAAAAAACGACCCAGAACGATTTTTACCGTACCATCGAGGATTTTCGCACTGGAATCCGCAGCGGTGGTATTGGCAGTGGTAGTTTCCACTTGCGTGACTGGTTTAACCTCTGCCACGAGATGCACGGGTAATGCCGATTGCGTTTCCAGACCAGGCTGACGCCAAGCCGTATGCAATAAAATACGATACTGGTTCGAGTTTTCCAGCGATTTTATTTCTTGCAGTAACCGATAGTTCGATTTAGGCAGGGTACGGAAGCCATATTTTTGCTCGGTAGGTGTGCCCAGCTCTACCAGCGGGCTGGGCAAGGTAGTTTTTGATTCAGTGGGCCAATTTTCAGACTGACGGACCTGTGGATCGAGGTTTTCAAAAACCACGACTTCCACTGTGTAGAAGCGCACCTCATCGGCATTACCCAGGCAGGGTATTACGCCGGTCAACAAACAAAAAATTATCTTCCGCAACATAGTCGCTTGGTTTATCCTGTTCAAATTATTAATTACAGTAAAGCCCTGAAATGGCCATTAAAGTTACCCTCAAAATGGGACACCCGCTGCTAAAGGACGTGGCCAGACCGGTGACGGAGTTTAACACACCGGCACTGGTGGCGTTAATTCAGGATATGAAAGATACCATGGTTGCGCTCAATGGTGCAGGGCTTGCGGCGCCACAGATTGGGGTGGGCCTGCGCGTGGTGATTTTTTATATTAACCAGAACCCGCGATATCCCGAGGTCGAGCCTATCCCTGAAACGATACTGATTAATCCAGAGATCACTCCGCTGGCCGATGACAGTGAATCGGGCTGGGAAGGCTGTTTGAGTGTCCCGGGTTTACGTGGTTTGGTGCCGCGCTACCGGCATATTCACTATGCGGGTTATGACGCAAGTGGCCGCCGTTTTGAACGCCGTGTCGAGGGCTTTCATGCCCGAGTGGTGCAACATGAGGTGGACCACCTAAACGGTATTTTGTATCCGCAGCGCATGCTGGATATGAATCATCTTGGCTTTGAACAGGAATTATTTCCATACAACCTGAGTACCCCAATGGATCGAGATAAATGATTGGTTACCACCATTCAGTGTCGCCCACAAAATGTCATACCTGGTTCAGGCCGCCGATTTTAATTTGAGCATGGCCAGCAGTGACTCGATCTCAGTGATGCGTGCCTGGGCATCGGCTAATTCTTTCGTAATACGCAATTTATCCTTGCCGTCCAGTTTATAGGGCGAACCCTTGATTTGGATCAGTTGAATAATTTTAACTGGGTCAATGTTGGGTTTGTCGGTAAAGATGATCCGTCCTCCGTGCTCACCCAATTCGATCTTGCGAATGCCTAGAACCGTTGCTTTTTGTTTGAGTGCGGTGATCGCAAATAACAACTTGGTTTGTGGTGGTAACAACCCGAAGCGATCAATCATTTCAATTTGCAAATCCCGTAACATATCTTGATTAGTGGTATGGGCTATGCGTTTATATAACACTAAACGTTCGTGTACATCCGGTAGATAATCTTCGGGGATTAAGGCGGCAACACGCAGATCAATTTCGGTGATCTGTGTGAGCGGCTGGTCCAGATCAACGGTGCGTCCTTCTTTGAGGGCGGTGACGGCCCGGTTGAGCAGTTCAATATACAAACTGTAACCAATCTCCTGCATTTGACCGCTTTGTTCGTCACCCAGTAATTCACCGGCACCGCGAATCTCCATATCATGTGTGGCAAGAGTGAAGCCGGTGCCCAAGGTTTCGATGGAGGCGATAGCCTCAAGCCGCCGCTGTGCATCGGCAGTCATCGCCTTGGCGGGCGGCACAATTAAATACGCATAAGCCCGGTGATGCGAGCGGCCAACACGGCCGCGTAATTGGTAAAGTTGTGCCAGACCAAAATGATCAGCACGATTGATGATCATGGTGTTGGCATTGGGGACGTCAATACCGGTTTCGATAATGGTAGTGCATACCAGAACATTAAAGCGTTGATGATAAAAATCAGACATCACTTGTTCCAAGTCCCGCTCACGCATTTGTCCGTGAGCGTATTTAATACGTGCCTCAGGTAGTAACTGAGTGAGTTTCTCAACCTGTTGTTCGATATTGTCGACTTCATTATGGACGAAGTAAACCTGGCCGCCACGGCGGATTTCACGCAGGCAGGCTTCTTTTATCAGATCATCATTCCATTGCGAGACAAATGTTTTAATCGCCAGACGCTTTGCCGGTGGGGTGGCAATGATCGACAGGTCGCGCATACCGGCGATTGCCATATTTAAGGTGCGTGGGATCGGTGTCGCCGTCAAGGTCAACACATCCACCTCGGCACGCAACGCCTTGAATTGTTCTTTTTGCCTCACGCCAAAACGATGTTCTTCATCAATAATAACCAGACCCAGATTTTTGTATTTAACATCGGCCTGGAGTAATTTGTGGGTACCAATAATAATATCTATCTTGCCCTGTTTGAGGTCTTCAATGAAAACCTGTTGGTCTTTCTTGCCGATAAACCGTGAGAGTGATTCAATGCGGACCGGCCACTCGGAAAAGCGATCACGAAAAGTTTGCATGTGTTGTTGCGTTAACAACGTGGTGGGCGTGAGTATGGCGACCTGCTTGCCTGCCATCACGGCGATAAAGGCGGCACGCATTGCCACTTCGGTCTTGCCAAAACCTACGTCGCCACAGACCAGATGATCCATGGGTTTGCCGCTGCGCATGTTCTTGATCACATTTTCAATTGCGGTTTGTTGATCAGCGGTTTCCTCAAAACGGAACTCGGCGGCAAAACGGTGATATTGCATCTCATCCATCGGATAGGCGTACCCTGTTCGCGCCTCACGTTGTGCATAAATATCCAGTAACTCAGCTGCCACGTCGCGTACACGTTCGCTTGCCTTGCGCCTGGCTTTTTCCCACTGACCACTGCCGAGTTTGTGTAATGGCGCGGATTCAGGGGAAGCACCGGTATAACGGCTGATAAGGTGCAGCGAGGCAACCGGGACATACAATTTATCCTTGTCTGCATACTCCAGCGCGAGAAATTCGGTTTCAATGCCGCCGATGTGCAAGGTTTGCAGACCAAGGTAACGGCCTACGCCATATTCCTCATGCACGACGGGCGCACCCGCAGTGAGCTCGGCAAGATTTCGAAAAATATTTTCAGTGTCACGTGAACTGCGTTGTCGGCGGCGGCGTTGTAATACTTGCTGGCCGAATAATTGCGGTTCGGCGATCACAGCAAGAAGGGGGGCTTTTAGTAACACCCCATTTTCAAGCGGGGCGACGGTGATTCCGATAATTTCTTCTGACTCAAGAAATTGATGCCAGTTGTTAAAGGTAACCGGGATTACACCTTGGTTATGTAATATTTCCAACAGTGTTTCACGCCGACCGGTGGTTTCCGCAGTGAATAAAATACGTCCTGGGTAATCGCGCAGGAATTGCATTAAAACGCGCGCCGGTTGTTCATCCCGTGCATTGAGGGTCAGCGGCTGTGGTAAGGAAGTGGCGTAGTTCACCGCAGAGGATGACTCATATTCATGGGTTTGCCATTCAATGCGCAAGAATGTATTTAACGCTGCGAACATTTCATTTTCGGGAATAAATAATTGTACTGGCGTTAAGATGGGTCGCTCGATGTTGTGTCGATATTGTTCGTAGCGCAACGTGGTTTGCTGCCAAAATGTTTTCATCATGCTTTCAACGCTATGCTCAGTGACTATCAGTGTGTCTGTTGGCAGAAAATCAAACAGGGTGCTGGTGTTGGCAAAGAACAAGGGAATGTAATATTCAATTCCCGTTGGAGCAAGACCTGTACTGATATCCCGATAGATACCTGATTTTTGTGGGTCACCTTCAAATTGGGTACGGTATTGCTGGCGAAATAGCCGGATACCTTGTTCATCCAGCGGAAATTCCTTGGCCGGCAATAATCTAATCTGCGTGCATTTTTCCAGCGTGCGCTGCGTCTCCGGGTTAAAGGTGCGGATGGCTTCTATCTCGTCATCAAACAATTCGAGCCGAAACGGCGAAACGCTGCCCATCGGGTAGAGATCAATTAAATTGCCGCGTACTGCAAATTCACCATACTCCATCACGGTGGAGACATTCTGATAGCCGTGCTGTACCAGTTGTTGCCGGAATGCATCACGATCAAGTTTTTGCCCTGATTCAATTAACAGACTGTGTTGTTCAACATAGCTGCGCGGGCAAACACGGTGCATCATGGTTTGCACGGGTATGACTAAGATGCCGCGCTGTAAGCCGGGTAAACGGTACAGTGTTTCGATTCGTTCCGAGATAATATCCTGGTGAGGTGAAAACAAATCGTAAGGCAATGTTTCCCAGTCAGGAAATTGCAACACGGGCAGGTCAGTACCATTTAAGTAAAATTGCAAGGTATCCAACAGCTGTTGTGCGGCCGCAGTGTTTTCTGTGATCACCAGCAATGGTCCCGTATGCTGCAGTGCCGCTTGCTGTAGTGCTAAACCAATGCTATTGCCGTATAGACGTCCCCAGCGTTGACGTTCGCCGGGGCGTTTAGGTAAGCGTGGATTGAATATGCTTAGGTAGGGTGAATCGTTCATTTATTACTACAGAGTTACTGCATCGCGTGCATTTTATCGAACCTTCTACTAAAG
>JANNJI010000589.1:0-6726 GCA_031405795.1 Gammaproteobacteria bacterium | reverse complement strand
GCGCAATCTGGGCCGTCACCGCTTACGGCTGTACCATGCCATGTTTCAAGGCTTCATGTTTACCATGTTCGCTGCGCTCACCACCAATAATATTGGGATCTTATGGGTGGCAATGGAAGGCGCTACCTTGGCGACGGTATTATTGGTGTCACTGTATCGCACCCCCGAAGCCGTCGAGGCCGCGTGGAAATATTTTATTCTGTGTGGTGTGGGTATCGCGCAGGCGTTGTTTGGTACGGTGTTGTTGTATTTTGCCGCTGAACGCGTCATTCCCTCAGCGGAGCAAGCCTTGCAATGGAACGTGTTATACAACATGGCAGGCAGCTTGGAACCCACGGTATTAACCCTGGCCTATGTATTTTTGCTGGTGGGTTATGGGACCAAGGTGGGGTTAGTACCGATGCATAACTGGTTGCCGGATGCACATTCGGAAGGCCCGACGCCGATGTCGGCGATTCTTTCTGGTTTGTTGCTTAACGTGGCATTGTACGCGCTGGTACGGCTGAAGATGATCGTCGATGGCTCACTCAAGAATGATCTGGCCGGTTATTTAATGATGGCGTTTGGTTTGTTGTCGTTTATGGTGGCGGGATTATTCTTGCATCGCCAGCGCGACATCAAGCGCATGTTTAGTTACTCGTCGATAGAACATATGGGATTAATGACGTTTGCCTTTGGTATGGGTGGGCCGTTGGCAACGTTCGCCGCGCTCTTGCACATGACAGTACACTCGCTGACCAAGAGCGCGATCTTTGTCACCGTTGGTCACGCCGCGCAGATCGCCGGGACACAATCGATTGAAAAAATTCGCGGATTGATCCACACCCAACCGGCGGTGGGTTGGGGCTTGTTGATCGGCACCGTGGCCATTGCCGGATTTCCACCATTCGGAGTGTTCACCAGTGAATTCCTGGTGCTCACCGCAACCATGAAATCCTGGCCCTGGCTGGCGGTGCCGCTGTTGATCGGTTTGGCGATTGCGTTTGCGGGATTATTTCGCCACGTACATCCGATGGTCTACGGTGAAGCACCCGCGACACAAGTGCCGGTGCGCGCCAATATGCTCCCCGTCATGTTGCATCTGGTGTTGGTATTGTGGCTGGGTTTGGCAATCCCCAAATTTCTCGCCGACTGGTTTAGTCAGGCAACGATCTTGATTGCCGGGAGTTCACCGTTATGACAGCGTTGCTGTGGCATACACAATATTACGAACAACTGGCGCAACGCGGCCTTAAAGTTGAACAACATGCCGCAACTCCCTTGGCCTGTGCGCAGTTGCTCAGCGTTAACGCCGATGATTGGGGCGTGATCGCAGAAGTCGCCAAAAATTTGCAGTGCCGCTGGGTTGCGGTGTGGGGTGATGACAACGGTAACAATGAGATTGTGATCAACGTGTGCTTGGAAAAAACCGGCAGCTATGTCGTTGTGCGCACCGCCGTGTCACGTGTCTCGCCGATCCTGCCGTCGCACACCCCGTATTATTCCGCGGCGGATCGGCCGGAACGGCATTGTCAGGATATGTTAGGCGTGGTGTTTGGCGATCATCCCGATACACGACGTTGGACGCGGCATCAGGCCTGGACCGATGCAGACTATCCGCTACGCAAGGATTTTCCTCGGGCCGGTCACAATACAGCAGCTACACCGCCGGATGATAAATACCGTTTTCTGACGGCCAGTGGTGCAGGTGTTTATGAAATACCGGTTGGTCCGGTGCATGCCGGTATTATCGAACCGGGACATTTTCGTTTTCAGGCCGTGGGTGAGATGGTGCTGAATCTGGAAGAGCATCTGGCCTATGTGCATAAGGGTATCGAAAAAATTGCCGAAGGGCGCGACGCAATCGGCTTGGCACGTTTGGCCGGACGCGTTTCCGGTGATAGCACGGTCGCGCATGCGTGGGCGGCGTGTATGGCGATGGAGCGTGCAGCGAAGATTGAGCCACCGGACTATGCGAATCGCGTGCGTGCGATCATGTGCGAACGCGAACGCGTCGCGAATCATCTGGGCGATATCGGCGCAGTGCTGAATGATGTCGCCTTTAGTTTTGGTTTTTACCAATTCGGTCGGCTACGTGAACAGTGGACGCGCCTGTCACAACAAACCTTCGGTCACCGCTTCATGATGGATTGTATTGTCCCCGGTGGCGTGTCTGCGGGTATCACCCAGGTTATGGCGGCGGCGATGATCACACAAGTGCAGGCATTACAGCCCGAGGTCAAACAGCTGATGGCGATAATTGACGACAACAGCTCAGTGGAGGATCGGTTGGAAACGGCGGGTACGCTCAAGCCGGAGCTGGCTAAAGACATGGGTTGTGTCGGTTATGTTGGGCGTGCCAGCGGTGAGGTGTTTGATGTACGGCATAATGCTGCGTACACGCCGTATGATCGCCTCAAGATCGAGGTGCCACTCTTTTATTATGGCGATGTCGCCGCCCGCGTGAAGGTGCGTGCCGAAGAGATACGGATCGCCTGTCAACTCATCGAACAATTATTAACAGATCTGCCCGAGGAAGTATTAACCGCAACGTGGACTGCGCCTGCCACCGGTTGTGAAGGCCTTGGCATGGTGGAAGGATTTCGTGGCGAGATCATGAGTTATGTGCGTTTCACCAGCGATGGCAAGATTGCGCGGTTTTTTCCGCGTGATCCTTCCTGGTTGACCTGGCCCGCACTGGAGAAACTGGCGCGTGATAATATCGTGCCGGATTTTCCAGTGTGCAACAAATCCGTTAATGGATCGTATTCCGGCCACGATTTATAAACATCATAACCAAAAATTTCACACACACCTATGCTGAAAATACTAAGTAAAATTTACAAGATCGGTATCGTTACCGAGACCTTGCCGGTTGCCGTTGAGCCAGCCCTTGAGGCGGTTGGCGCACAACTCAAGGCCGAGATTGGTCATTGTTTCAGTGGCAGTCTGGCAATCCGCGAAGTGGATGCCGGTTCATGTAATGGCTGTGAATTGGAAATTCACGCGCTCAATAATCCGTATTACGGAATCGAACGCTTCGGCGTGCACTTCGTTGCCAGTCCGCGCCATGCCGATATGTTGCTGGTCACCGGACCGGTATCGCGGCACATGGAGGCGGCACTCAAACGTACCTATGACGCCACACCCGAACCCAAACTGGTGATCGCCGTCGGTGAATGCGGTGCCAATGGCGGTGAATTCGGTGTGAGTTATGCGTCGTGCGGCGCGGTAGCGAACGTTATTCCAGTGGATGCGGTGATCCGTGGTTGTCCGCCGACACCGATCAATTTAATGCAGGGAATTCTTGAGGCGATTGGTAAGCGCAGCAGGAAATAAAGTTAGGCTTGAGCGCGACAAGCAAATACCCGGCAACGTCGGCCCGGTTTGGCATCTGTAGTTGTAGGTCGGGCTTCAGCCCGACAAGCCAATCGCGTTATGCAAACGGCTGTGAATCAGTCGAAAGTAGATCAGCTGTGATATATGCGATGCCATGGGTAGCGCAAGTAACGGTCAGGTTGACGGTGTATCTGCCTTCATCGGGTCGGGCTGAAGCCCGACCTACTCTTCAGTTGACAACGCCGCCACCAGAGCCAAATCCCCGGACTTCACGCTGTCAACATTAAATTTCTTTGCACCCGCCAGCATGCGCGTGAGCGCGGCGGCGATCGGCATCGCGGGCCTGTTGTCGCCTTTTTTCGCGCGATGAAAGCGCACCGGGTTAATCCGGGCGACGACATAATTACGCAGATACGGTGAGTTAAAGCCTTTGTCCTGGAGTTTTTTAATGATTTT
Organism: Gammaproteobacteria bacterium; assembly: GCA_031405795.1. GTDB lineage: Bacteria > Pseudomonadota > Gammaproteobacteria > UBA6429 > Thiohalophilaceae > JACQBC01. The sequence continues at coordinate 2,952 of JANNJI010000589.1, read as the reverse complement.
TTTCACTAAGATTTCGATCTCTTCGATACGCGAGGCGTAATCTTCGCGCTGCCGCAGGCTTACCGCCAGGCCGCGATCCGAAAAACGATCCACTTTTTTCAATAGCGGACTATAAGCACCCCCACCAAAGCGACTGTTGCGGGAATAAATAATACCGAGCGTGATAAATTCCGGCGCTTCAAACTCCTCGGCATAGCTGTTTTCCTTCGCGCGCGGTGAACGTGCGGCGAGATTGCGTGCCATACGGATCACCTCCAGGCTGCGATCTTTTAAGTTGTGCGCCTTCTCGGTATTCAAAGCAAGAATACGAAACGCCAGTTGTTCATCGGGCGAAACCAGGGCGGTGATTTGCCGCAGGCCCAACACCTTAGCCGCCGCGAGCCGATGCCGCCCATTGGGTGTCCACAAGCGACCCTCTTGGCCGCGCACAACAATTAACGGGTCAAGAAATGATCCGCTCTCTTCGATCTTTTTTGCCAGGCGTTGCACGTGGGTCGGTGATAAGTCGCGTTGAAACGGTGTAGGTTCTACGGCAGTGAGTGGCAGTGTCACCAATAAGATCGGTTTGCCAGACAGCGGTTCACGATAGGCACCAATCACCGCACCGTCGAGCGCTTCGATCTCCTGACTGAGTGCTTGCAGTGTGGGATCATCTTGGTTGATAACAATTTGGCTGGCAGCTAACCCGCGCTTATCTTTGTGTGGCGCAAGTTTACCGCGCGTGGCCTTTTTTTTGCGTGTGGCGGATTTCTTTTTTTTGGCAGCCATGGCGTTTTCCTATGTAGATTGGATTGTCGGTCTGCCTTGCGCTTTTGGGAGATACGCATAGCGCAGAGGTACAAATGATCTGGAACTGCAATGTTAATCTCGCAGCTGACTTGTCGGGCTAAAGCCCGACCTACAATCCTGGTTACAATTGTTTTTTAATAATATCCGCTACCCGAAACGCATTCGCATAAATCGTCCAGGTATACGTGACACTGCCACCGGTAGGCATGAACGATCCGTCAGTAACAAAAACATTTTCGGCGGTATGCACGCGGCAATCCGGATCGAGTACCGAGGTTTTGGGGTCACGACCAAAGCGGCAGCCACCAGCGAGTAAATTGGTGGCCGGGCTCGCCGAGATATTACTGGCAATATTCTCTGCGCCCATCGCTGCTAAGACCTGCTCACCTTTTTGCGCCAGAAAACGGCCAACCTCCAGATCACGCGGATGGCCGTTGAGGCGAACCTTGGCAACCGGTACATTCCATTTGTCTTTGACTGTGGTATCCAGCGCCACAAAACAATCATCGGTGGGTAACCAATCGTTAAATACCTCAAAATCCAAATATTGCGCGCGGGTGAACTCATGTTGCAGGCGTTGCTTTAATGCGCTGCCCCAGAGCAGTTGATCCTCGTCGTCACGACGCAGTCGTTGGGCGCGGGAAATCGCATTGGGATGGCGTAATAAAAAATCGATGGTGCCGCCCTTGGCGCGGCGTTTGGATTTTGGGTCAGTGTAAAAATACCAGTCCTGCAGGGAACGGTTCACAAAAGGGCCGATCATCTTCAGTTCTTTGGCTTGTTCAGGCGAAAACCTGGCGTAGGGTAATTCGCCACGGCCGGTACCACCGGCGGAAAATAATAAATTTTTGCCGACTTGCCGCGATTGGTTGCCTAAACCATCCACATGTTTAGGGCCGGTGGACAACAACAACAAACGCGAGGTTTCAATGGCCTGGCAGGCGACGACAAAGATCTTGGCGGTGATTTTGTGTAACTTATTGTGTTGATCAACATATTCCGCTGCGATGACCTTGCCTTTATTATCACTGATCAGTCGATGGACCTTGGCGTGGGGACGAATGTCACAATGCCCGGTTTTAACTGCGTCATCTAACAGCGCTGCACGCGAACTGCCTTTCGCACCGGTCGCACAACCGTAGCTGCCGCAGTAACCGGCGTATTCACAACTGCGCCGACCCTTATCAGGCCGCGATAAGATTGCGCGTGGGATCGGTAAAGGATGGTACTGTAATTGTTGGCAGGTCTGATCAAAGATTTTACTCAACATGTGTTCTTGTGTCGGCGGGTAGGGAAAGTCGGGCGTGGAGCGTGGTTCAGCAAAGGGATGTGCCACGACGCGACCCGAAACACCGACAACACTTTCGACCTTGGTGTAATACGGTTCTAAATCGGCATACGTGATCGGCCAATCCACCAGATTGGCCCCGGCAATCGGGCCGAAGGCGCTGCGCAAGCGCAGATCATCGGGCTTCAAGCGATAAAAAAAACCGCTCATGAAGTTCGACGAACCACCGACGGTGTTGCCATTCCAAAAATCCCAACCGGAATCCGACGTCGCCTCGCCCTGCCAGCCGTCACCTTTGTTTTCTTCGATCACGTGTTGTTCATCGTGCAAACTCGGTGTGTAAACGCTACGACGACAACACGCCATTTCGTCTTTGCTGTAATGCTTTTCAGTCAACCACGGGCCTTTTTCCAGAACGATGACAGAAAATCCCGCTTGTGCCAGCGTTAACGCAACGGGTCCACCGCCTGCGCCGCTGCCAATGATACAAACGTCAGCGTCCATCGTGTGGCTCCGGCGAAGACGTCGGGCTAAAGCCCGACCTACAGGGGATCGAAGTGAAAAATAACATTCAGCGAGACTCCTTATAATAAGGTAAGGCAGGCCGTGGAAAACCGGGTTGGTGTTCCAGCCATAACCAGCCAATCCCGTTCGGATTGCCGCCGTACACCGGATCGGACAACAACGCCTCCAACAAATACGTCAGCATCGCACCAACCCACCGATCACCCACGCGGCTTTGGGTAATCTGCCGCAGCACCGCATTCTGTTGATCGGTGGCCAGCGACAAAAATGCACGCTGAAATTTTTCCTGTGCAAATTGATCCAACCAATTCACGCCATCCAGAATAAACTTGCGTTCCTCGGGATCAAAG
>JANNJI010000588.1:0-1548 GCA_031405795.1 Gammaproteobacteria bacterium | reverse complement strand
ACAAGATCTGCGTTTTTTGCGCCTTCAGCTAAAGCAGTGAATGTTTTAATGTTGCCAAGTGAAAATCCGGCGGTTGTTTCAGTTCCGACTTCGTGCTAAGTCGTATAAAGAAATCGTTAGACAAATTGTTTATATCAATATCCTGATAGTCCAGCTCTGTTTCTATTGCAGCAGACAGCTCCGTGATCGTGCGATAGTATTTTTCCTGCTTCCAAGTATGTGGTATGACGTGTGTTGTTGGATCACACAAGAATGCGAGAAATCTATTAGCGATAATCTCACGCATAAGAAGTGACGTGTTAACCTGATAGCAAAATTTAACACGCTGGTCTGAGTTCGTGTCTGGTGGGCTCAATAACCTAAGCGGTTCATTAGAGCCAGTCTGCGTGGTGCTGCAGTGGGTAATAAAGTGCCGGAATGACGTATAGGCGTGATCACTGGATAAAAACTGTAAGATAACTGGCCGGTAAAACTGATCTATCCTCTCCTGTTCTGGGTTCGCCTTGCCCTCTGATGTCGCCAAGTCATGAGCCGGGGATAGGATAGTGAAATACTTGTCAAGGCTTTGCGGCATCTGATCATGTCCAAGATGGATTTTCCGTTTTTAAACAACTGATAATCCGGCTGAATGGTTCTTTTATTTCATCAAACCAGTATACGCTTTTTTATGAACGCACAACTTCATCCGTCGAATAAGGATTTAAAAATTGCCGTCCCCACAACAACTTTCTATCGACCTCGCTATGCCGAGCTTCGTCACAAATTGAATCCCAGTTTGCCACAATAACTTCTTTTTGTTTTTCAAAAATCGTGCGTGCCTCGTTTGCAGAAAGCAGAAAGTGATGCGCCGCATCAAGGCAGGTTTTAAGGTGACTGAGATTATCATTGCCGTGAATCAGCATGGCTTGAGAGGCTTCGTTACCAGCACGACCTTGTGGGCATAGGTCATAGGCAGGGGTGATGCTCAAATCTTTCCCATTCCAAAATGCCGCATGGTTACGCGCATGATCATCGGTATTGCCACAAAGAATATTGAAGGTAAGCCGGGAGAATAACTCTTTTAGCGTCCCCTTGGGATCAGTGAAACGGTGTCGAATAATTTCTGCCAAGGTCTCATAGCTGGCATAACGCGCCATCATGTCATCCAGGCCAAAAAGTGTTAGCGCCGAAACCATGGCTTTGCGCGTCCATCCTCGTGCAACTTTCTCACGATCAAAACGTTCAATCAGCAATACATCCTTATTGGCAGCCGTTACCAGCTTAACAGGTGCAACATGGAGTCCTGCAAGCGCCGCCAGTTTCATGGCAATGAACTCGGCTTTGACGATACTGTAAAGGTCGGTACTGGAAGAAAACTTGGCAATATATTTTTTGCCCTGCGCTTCGATCAAGGCTTTCGGGCGCGCACCACCGATAGAGCTGCCATGAAAAAGTGCCTGATCCAGCTCAGGTGTGAGCTTCGCCGCGTTGACTATCTCGGCCCGCTGACGCTCGGACTCGTTGCGGTAGCGCTCGATCTCGGCCTCGCGCTCCTGCAGCTCGCGCTGC
>JANNJI010000587.1:0-6461 GCA_031405795.1 Gammaproteobacteria bacterium | reverse complement strand
CTGTTTTTTTAAGCTAATCAATCCTTTAAGGATTACCGCGCGGTCATTAAAAACAGCATGGCTGTTTTTACTCTAAAATAGTATCATAGCACCTACAGTAGGCTGCATGTTTAGGTTAATTCGTGGGATCACTCAGGCTCTAACCCCGTTGATTATTATTTAAAGACTGCTGAGTGGAATCAATACTATTGAAAACAAAATACAAAACAAAGGAGTCAATAATGCCAATCAAATCTGTTGTGTTCGCTTTACCGATTATACTGCTATCGGCCCCAGCCCTGGCTGATGATGCAAGCCACGAAATGTACACAGAGATTGATATACCTGTATGTAATAGTCATGAAGAATATGAGGCTTATAAAAAGGCTGTCAAAGAACGCGATAGAGAAATGTTTGCGAAACTGAGAAAAGCTAATGCATGTGATACTTTACCAAAAGGAAGTGCGGTGAAGATAATTGGTGAAAATGGCACGACTCATTCAAAAATTGAGTACAAAGGTAAGTCCGGGAATAGTGTCGGTTGGACAACATTTTTGAAAACTGACTAAACTAATAACAGGGGCCAGCTAATAACTGGCCCCACTTTTTAACTTCCAGGATAGAAAATTAAGTTGGTCTCTTTATCCGTTGCGCTCTTAAATACAGTTTGCGTAACAACAATAATGTTGCGTAGGCGCGTCCTTGCACACGGTCAAGGCGCAACATCCGATGGCGAGAACAGCGCATAGTAGCAGGGTTTGTCCGTCAACATGCAAATCGGGAACAATTCCTCAGGATCGCTGGTTGCGGATGCCGGCCGATGATTGATACATTAATTATTTTCCTTATAGTGATAAATTATTCACGACATAATGGTGGGTACGTAAACAATAAAGATTTCTCTGTTAGATTTTTTCTTGCCAGATTTACCTCTTTTTCCTTTTGGCTTCCGCACTCGTAAAAATCAAAATGTGCATAAGCTTTGGAATCAATATTTTGATGCTCTTCGTATATAAAATAGGACTTCCCAGGACTGGTTGTTAATTTTAAGTTTGTGCTTCCACTCTGCCGTGCGACATCTATAATGTAATATTCAACATTTAACATATGTGTTCCTGGAATTAATTCAATTATCGCTCCGGAATAAGGCGATATATCGCTAACATAACGAGGATAAAATCCCCCTTTCCCGTCAATCGTATTGACTTTTATATCTTCTGGTACGTGTAGCTTCGATAATTGATTAGGATGAATATTTGGTGCCTTCATAAGCCTTATAGTTTTGTTGTCATAAAACAGGAAGCATAGACGCCCTTTTTCCGAAAAGCCACCCCTGTCTTTTCGCTCAATTTATCCGGTTCTTGTCCTGAATCCCCGCCTCTCCCTGCCCTTCATGAGTGGACTCTGTTTGTTGTTTGATCGGTTTTTGTTGCTGAACTCACTGTATGGACGTGCGTTGCCCTACCGCTTCCTGGCACAACATCCCCTGTGTTGGGTTTACATGCCGTTTACCAAAAGCCAAACTGATCTATGACTCGCCGAGTGGCCAGGATTTGTGCGATAATGCGCCGCTTTTACTACCGGGCCTGGCGAATGGCAGCGAATCCCGAAGTTTAGCACCTGACTTTTGACTCTTTACCCATTGGAATTTTATTGTGATCGCAACCGCTAACATTACGATGCAGTTTGGGCCTAAGCCCTTGTTTGAAAACATCTCGGTTAAATTCAGTGGCGGTAATCGCTACGGTTTGATCGGCGCCAATGGCTGTGGCAAATCCACCTTCATGAAAATCCTCGGTGACGATCTGACCCCCACCGCCGGTAATGTCTGGGTGGAGCCGCACAAACGCATCGGCAAATTGCGTCAGGATCAATTCGCCTTTGAAAATTTCTCGGTGATTGATACCGTGATCATGGGTCACACGCAATTGTGGGCCGTCAAACAAGAACGTGATCGTATTTATTCACTGCCGGACATGAGCGAAGCCGACGGCATGAAGGTTGCTGATCTGGAACATGAATTTGCAGAAATGGATGGTTACACCGCCGAGGCGCGTGCCGGTGAATTGTTACTGGGCCTGGAAATTCCCCTGGAACAACACAACGGCCCGATGAGCGCCGTGGCGCCGGGTTGGAAATTGCGTGTGTTACTGGCACAGGCCTTGTTCGCCGATCCCGACATCATGTTATTGGATGAACCGACCAATAACCTGGATATCAATACCATTCGTTGGTTGGAAAGCATACTCAACGCCCGTAACAGCACCATGGTCATCATCTCGCATGATCGCCATTTTTTAAATAGCGTCTGCACCCACATGGCCGATCTGGATTTCGGTGAGTTGCGCGTCTATCCCGGTAACTACGACGAATACATGACGGCCTCGACCCAGGCGCGTGAACGCCTGCTGTCGGATAACGCCAAGAAAAAGGCACAGATCTCTGAATTACAAACCTTCGTTAGCCGCTTTTCAGCCAACGCCTCCAAGGCGCGCCAGGCCACTTCGCGTGCGCGGCAAATTGAGAAGATCACCCTCGACGAAGTTAAACCCTCCAGTCGCGCCAATCCTTTTATTCGTTTCACACAGGACAAAAAACTCTATCGCCTGGCAATGCAGGTCGAGGGACTGAGTAAAGGCTATGGACAAAAACCCTTATTCAACGATCTGGATATACTGGTCGAAGTCGGTGAACGCATCGCTGTGATCGGCCCCAATGGGATTGGTAAATCCACCCTGTTACGTTGTTTAGCCGGTGATCTGACGCCTGACAGTGGTGTGGTAAAACTATCGGAAAATGCCACGCCCGGTTATTTTGCGCAGGACCATGCCGCCGACTTTGCCAATGACATGACTTTATTTGAATGGATGAGTCGTTGGAAACAAAAAGGTGATGATGAACAATGGGTGCGCGGCACCTTGGGCCGTATGTTGTTTTCGCAGGATGATATCAACAAATCCGTCAAGATCATCTCCGGTGGTGAACAAGGCCGTATGTTATTCGGCAAACTGATGTTACTACGACCCAATATTTTGATCATGGACGAGCCCACCAACCACTTGGACATGGAATCCATTGAGTCCTTAAACCAGGCATTAGAAGAATACCCTGGCACCCTGATCTTCGTCAGCCATGACCGCGAATTTGTCTCCTCGCTGGCGACCCGTATCGTCGAAATGACCCCGCACGGTATTGTTAATTTTAACGGTACTTACGAAGATTACTTGCGCAACCAAGGTGTGGAAAACCGCCAGGCGGGAAGCCGTTGACGCTGAAAGACACTGCTTTACAGGGCTGCGCTGTTTAACTGGCCCATTTCTTGCTGATCATTATGTATGTTGTGATGGATAGTGTTACTAACGCGTCACAAGGAAAGGATACCTTTCAACCAAGATCGTCAGTAGCAGGGATGCTGCTACCGAGCCTACACGAATGTATTTACGGCGTGTCTTGGTTGAAAGGTATCCTTTCCTTGTGACTCAGTAATAAATACAAAAAAAGAGTAAATCATGCTTTATTTTCTTGGTCGAAGTGTCTGGTTATTGTGGTGTTGGCTGGAGTTAACCGTTTTCACGCTGGTGCTCTATGCCTTATCGTGGTTGCCACGCCCACTCACCCGTACGTATTACCACACATTATTTCTGCACTGGTGCAAATTTTTTGTTCGTGCCCTGGGTGTGAATTTACGCTTACACCAGAAGAACCTGAAACCGTTACCCAAGCAGTACATCTTGATTGCGAATCATCCCTCTGCGCTGGAAGACGTGGGTATTCCAGCCTTGTTTAATGTCTACCCGCTGGCCAAACAAGGTGTGCGTCATTGGTACTTGGTTGGCCGGATCAATTACGCCGCGGACACTTTGTTTGTCAATCGGGAAGACAAGGAATCACGGCATGCCGCCTTTGATCAAATCGTAGACCGGCTCAAACAAGGGCAGAATATCGCGTTGTTTCCCGAGGGCGGCTGCAAGGGCCGACGGATCTATAAGACCTTTTATTACGGTGCCTTTGACGCCTCGCTAAAAACCGGCATTCCGATCGTACCGGTGTTTCTGCATCACGAAGCGCAAGAAACCTTTGAGTGGCAAGACCCGAGTACCTTGATTGATAAACTCTGGCACTTCATGACCAGTCAGAATAACCGTGTTAACTATTATGTGTACGATGCGATTTATCCCGAGGGTTTCACTGACAAACAAAGCTACTCCGAACAGGTACACCATCAATATCTGCAATGGCAGAAACAATATTTGGAATAATCAGGTCAAGACGGGTTCGGATAGATAAATTCACTGCCGGAAAAAATACGGCACCGCCATCAACCCCACCCCCACCAGCACCATTAAATACACATTGGAAATAAAATACGGGAAGACCATCAGCGCCACACCCACCACAAACGGCACTACCACGCGTTGCCGCGATCCATAAATAAAGAACCCCACGCCAAACGCCCCAAACAACACCGACCAGATGAGTCCTGCCTCGCTATCCAAGAAATAGTAACCTCAGTGATAAACCAATCCCAGTCATTGTAGTAGAATATCGATAGTTGGCGTGAAACGTAACTCATACGATAACCGATTCATTTTTAATTTTCCCATTTTTACCCCAACAGGGCACAACCGATGAACAACAAATTAATGATCCTCCCCTCGCGTGATTACAAGATGACACGTCTGGTACGTATTCCCGATGATTTTGAAGAACATGAAGCCTTCCGTTATGTTACCGGCCTGATCGCGGAAATTGAGGAAGGCAATCCGGTTTACAACTGGGATGAGATCGCCGATATTCTCGAAGACTCCGGATTTGAAATCATTGACTTCATACTGGGCCCGGCATTGGACTAATACATCCTGATAAATATAGTGTGCTGCTGCTGGATTCGGTGACCAACCCGCCTCCTGACCGGGGGACAGCAAGGGGGTGTACCGCTCGGCAGCCCTAAATGCACCATTATGGACTGGTATTTTTACGCTTTTTTCTTTAAATAGACAAAAAGCCAAGCTAAAACCCGGCCCTACCCCCTTGCAGCGCTAGTGTTTACCTGCAAAAGGGTTTTTTTTCTGATTTATGAGTGATTTTACTGGAAAAAAAACTCAAACTCACCTATTGTTACACCTGCTACAGAGTTTGATATTGGAAGTTTTGGATGCACCTCAGTGTCACCCCGGATACCCCTTTTCACAACCTGTAGACAAAAAACAACTTGTTCAATTTTCAAAGGTAAAAAATACATGGCTACAGGTACAGTAAAGTGGTTTAACGAATCGAAAGGTTTTGGTTTTATTTCTCAAAGCAATGGTGGCGCTGACGTGTTTGTACACTTCAAAGCTATCACTGGCTCAGGCTTCAAAACTCTGCGTGAAGGTCAGCAGGTAACGTTTGAAGTAGAGAACGGCCCTAAAGGTCTGCAAGCTGCAAACGTTATCCCCCAGTAATCATCCACTGATTACCCGATAACTGGAACCCCGCCTCAAGCGGGGTTTTTTATTGGGGGACGAATAGCGTCAAGCGCACCGCCTCGCTCTACCAATTAGCCAGCCGACTATCTTGAAAAATGCTGAAGCAATACTTTATGCTAGGCCTTTCTTAACAGAAACATATCCGGCATCCTTGTATTATGGACACTCTGACACTTATTATTGCCAACAAAAAATACTCCTCCTGGTCAATGCGGCCCTGGTTGTTCTTGAAACACCATCAGATCCCGTTTACTGAAGTATATATCCCGTTGAATGCAGCAAATTCACGCGAGCGCGTCCGTGAATATTCTCCCACGGGTTTGGTACCGGTGTTAAAACATGGCGAACTCACCGTCTGGGAGTCCTTGGCGATACTGGAATACCTTGCTGAGTTATATCCCAACACACACGCGTGGCCATCGGATCGCCGTGCCCGAGCTTTGGCGCGCTCAGTGAGTAGTGAAATGCACGCAGGTTTTATTAACCTGCGAACCAACCTGACAACGAATGTCACTGCACGCTATCAGTGGCAAGATTGTGGTGAAACAGTCGTAGCAGATATTGCACGTATCGAAGCGATCTGGGCGCAGTGCCGCCGTGACTTTGGTAAAAACGGCCCCTGGTTATTCGGTGAGTTTTCCATTGCCGATGCAATGTTTGCACCGGTAGCGACACGCTTCCGTACTTATAACGTGCCGATCTCTGCCACCAGCCGCGCTTATGTGGAGACCGTCCATCAACTGCCTGCCTTTAAATTGTGGTACGAGGGTGCATTACAAGAGACGGATGTGGTTCCTGCTTATGAATACAGCCACTGGCAACGGATTAAAAACTGATATATCCCCGCCAGCAACGCACCATGATGTTAGTGCCCTATCAGCCTGTTGAAAATCGTAGTACGGACATCTTGTCAGTATCTTCTCCAATTGGAATCACGGACTGGAAGTCCGTGGTACAAGCTTTTTTAACGGGCTGTTAAGGTGATCCGGAAATGGAATTTGCCACATCTTGATC
>JANNJI010000586.1:0-8776 GCA_031405795.1 Gammaproteobacteria bacterium | reverse complement strand
ATGGGTTTGGCGAGAAAATTTTTCAGCTGTATAGCGAGATGGATAATGCCGTGCGTGAACTGACCGGCGACATGAGCGGGGTGCTGATTCTCGGTGCCAGCACCACGATTGCAGAATATATGTTGCCGGTATTGCTCGGTGATTTTAAGGCCAAGCATCCGGAAGTGACGATTCGGCTCAAGGTCGCCAACACCGATGGTATCGTCTCGCAAATTGAGAACAACGAAATTGACCTGGGTGTGGTGGAGGCCCCGGTGAATAATAAAAACCTGGTGGTAGAGGTATGCCGCACCGATCAACTGGTGTTGATTGTGCCACCGGGCCATGAACTGGCAAAAGAAAACAACGTGTCGATCAAGCGCATGGTGGATTATCCGTTTATCTGTCGTGAAGAAGGTTCCGGTACACGTGAGGTCATGATCGAAAGTATGATTGCCGCTGGCGTTAATTTGTCGGATTTGAATATCACGATGGAATTGGGCAGTCTTGAGGCGATCAAAGGTGCGGTCGAAGCAGGCATGGGCGTGTCGATATTATCCAAGGCAACGATATTAAAAGAGCTGCGACTGGGGACCTTGGTGGCGATCGATACCGATCCGATCATCAGCCGACCCTTTTCATTTGTGCATCAAAAACAGAAGTTCCGCGTGCGCTCCATGGAGGAGTTATTGTCGTTCGCCCGTAATTATTGTAAATCACATCAAGGCTGATACGGTTCTTGCCTGGTTTTTTACTGACAAAAATTGACGAACGAAAGATACTGGACGTGAACAAAGAACAAGAACAACAGCTGTTGGATTATTCCAAGGAACTCTCTGACACGGATATGCATACCTTATTGCGGTTTGCCGCTTTTTTGGCGCAAGCCGGATCACCTGCACCAGCTATTGCGAATCAACAAGTCAAGGTGGATATTGCCATGCCAGGCACCATTCCCCGGCCCGCACAGGAACGGGTGGTCGATGCAATCAAACGCCTGGCGGAAACCTATCCGATGCTGGATAAAAAGAAATTACTCGGGCAGACCGCCGGGATGGTTGCTGAACACGTCATGGGTAATAAACCGGCGCGCGAGGTAATTGATGATCTGGAAGCCAGTTTCCGGCGTGCCTACGAACTGTGGATACAAGTGCAGGGAAAAGACGCGTGTTAAAAGTTCTTAAGTCCTGGTATGACCGCAATTTCACGGACCCGCAAGCGGTTTTTTTATTATTTTTGCTGGTGTTATGTTTTACGGTGATATTGATCTTTGGCAATATGCTCATGCCGGTATTTGCTGCGATCGTGATTGCCTATTTGCTTGAATGGTTTGTAAAACGATTGCAGCGTTATGGGTCAAGCCGTGTTATTGCAGTGTGGTTGATATGGTTTGTATTTTTAGCGTTCTTGATTTTTCTGGTGTTCGGCATCTCGCCGCTGTTATCAAGTCAGATAGCGGATTTTACGCCGGAATTATCCCACTATTGGGCACAAGGGCAGTTGTTTCTGACCGAGTTACCAAAAAAATACCCGGTGTTTGACGAGAAACAGATGCAACATCTGGTCGATGACATGAGGACCATGCTTGGCGCACTCGGCAAAGATTTATTGTTCGGCGGCTCACTCAAGTCGATCACCTCCGGGTTTATCACCATGATTATCTATTTGGTCCTGGTACCGTTGTTGGTGTTGTTTTTTCTTAAAGACAAAACGCTTATGCTGGCCTGGATATGCCGGTTCCTGCCGAAGGAACGGACACTAATAGCACAGGTCTGGACGGAACTCGATCTTCAATTGGGTAATTACATACGAGGCAAGACCTGGGAAATATTGATTGTGACAACGCTTACCTATCTTGTCTTCGCTGTTTTTGGTTTGAAGTACGCGTTTTTACTGGCAGTGATTGTTGGTATATCGGTATTGATTCCTTACATTGGGGTGATTATTGTTACGCTGCCGGTAGTGGTCGTCGCCTATTTTCAATTTGGCATAAGCAGCGAATTTCTGTGGCTGATGGCCTTGTATTTTATTATTCAGGGATTGGATGGCGGTGTCTTGGTGCCCGTTCTTTTTTCGGAGGTCGTGAATCTGCATCCGGTGGCGATTATCGTCAGCGTCTTGATATTTGGCGGTATCTGGGGATTCTGGGGTGTCTTTTTTGCCATTCCCCTCGCCACCTTGGTCAATGCCACTTTGCATGCCTGGCCGCGCGTGGCAATCACATCCGCTGCACCTCCACCCGTCCGTGGCATAATTTAATCGCGATTCGTTTCTCTTAATCTACGGTTCCTTAGCAGATAACTACTGTGCTGGCGGATACGGATTCTATTTCTGTTTCTCAAACGGCTTTATCAGTTTGCGAATAATATCGTACTCGGCGTCGCTGGTTGGCGCAAAGCCATCATAGTTCTCATCAATGGCCTTAATCACTGCCAGATGTTCCGGGTTGTTTTTGTCAAGCGCCAGAAATGCCTTACGTAATTTTTCCAATAAGACGTCGTCGACATTTTTGCTTGCAGAGATATTGTAGGGGGGCAAATCCGCTGAACTATATAAGATACGGATTCCCTGTGACTGCCATTTGTAGGCCATGGTGTCCTTGACAATACCCGCATCAAAATCACCATTCAGAACTGCTCTGACAATGTTGTCGTAATGCCCAATGAATTTATAGTCTTTAAATTTTTCCAATGGCATACCTGCTTCGATAACAACAGCGCGTTGCAACAAGGCAGCCTTATCGCCGAAGGCGAAGCTCTTTCCCGCCAAATCCGCAATAGATTTTATCGGGCTGTTTTCTTTTACAACGATCATAAGTTTGAAAGCGCCTTGACCTTGTGTAATTGTTTTGACGATGAGTCGTGCATTACCGTTTGCGTGAGCATCGAGATAGGCTACGGGTGTTAAATAGGTAAGGTCGACCGCACCATCAATGGTATCTTTTATCGCCGCAGGCATATTCGGCGATAACTTTAATGACACCGGCCTGTTAATCGATTTACTCAGGTAGTCGGTTAAAGGGCTTAAGCGTTTGTGCATAACCGCTGGTATATCCATGGCAACCGAACCAAACAACAGCTCTTTTTGTGATTCCTGTGCACAAGCCAGGAAAGGGTACATGGTCATTGATATGGAAAAACAGGTAAATAAAATATAGGCGGTGTTTTTTAACATACATTTCTCCAGTAATCAGTTTGGGGTATTAAATTGAAGTGTGATATCTATACTGTCTTCAAAGTGTGTTGTTTTGTTTCTGCCGTTCTTCTTGCTAAGATAAAGGGCAATGTCGGCGCAATGATATATTTCCTCTGCGGTCCTGGCATTATGGGTGTTCGGCATCGTGCATATTCCAGCGCTCATGGTTGCATTGAACGTGACGTTATTAAATACAAATCGGCGTTGCTCGATGATTTTGCGCAGATTGTCGGCGATCTTAATGGATTCTTCTTTATTGACGCGTTTGCAGATTACAACAAATTCCTCTCCGCCGGTTCGACACAACACATCCGTTTTACGGAGCTGTGAGTTTAATAGTTGCGCGACCTCCTTGAGGACGATGTCGCCGGCGTTATGTCCATAGTTATCATTTATTTTTTTAAAATAATCGATATCCAGTAATATCAAGCTGCTGATGTCGTGATGACGTGACGACATGGCCACTTCATTCTCGATAATCGCTTCAAAATGACGTCGGTTATATACTCCGGTTAAGGCGTCAGTCAGGGTAACCAGTTTTAATTCTTCATTTATTCTCTGCAGCTCTTCGGATTGCTGGATTAATTGCAGGTTGGTTTGCCGCAGTTGTGCGTCGGTGAGGTCTATTTTTGAAAGCAACTTATGATTGGCTTCATTAAGCCGGTCACTGAGCAGGTTGAATTTTTGTGCCAGTGCGCCAAACTCATCGTTTGATAACACAGGTAATTTGCCGATTATCGTCCCATTCTCATCAATGCTCTCGGTGAGCGCTTTGCATATCTGGCTGACAGGACGAATAATGATATAGGATAGAGCAATGAATTCACCCAGCGCAATAAGCAATATGATCGCGGCTTCACGCGTAACAAGCGTGTATTTCTGTGAATCCAAACGATCTAAGGTTTTTTTTGTGTTTAACCAGAGATGGAGCTTGCCAATGGTATTGCCGTCAAGGGTGATATTTTCAGTAAACACCATTGTTGTGGCTTGATCCAGGTTAATTTTTTTGGTGGATTCCGCCATCATCTGGCCTTTCCCATTCTCAACCTTGACGTAATCGATGTCATCGGAGAAGGTGATCTCATCCAATAACAACTGCAGCGTGTGATAATCATAACCGACAACGCTGTAAGCAAGCGACTTGCCAACGAAGCGACTGATATCATTACCGCGTTGAGTGACCTCGGTCATGACATCCTGTTTTTCTTTTTGTAAGGCTAGCCAGCCACTGATAGTCAGCGCGGCCAGCAGCACGGAAAGAAGAATTAATACCACTTTCTGGCGAACACCAAGTCTGAAAATGGAAGTGATTTTATTAATCGGCATGGTGCCAGCGCATTAAGTTGATAGGAGTGGATTAGTTATTCTTGAAGTGCAAAGGCATGCGTATTGACGTCGCTGTTGAATCATCGATGTTGGCCGCATAACGGTCCATGAGCGGCTGTTTTCCATGGGTATATTGTCGACAATACACTGAATTTCTTGAGTTTATTGTCATGCCTGAGGGGTGATAAATCCCTATGAAGTGCAAGGCTGGAAATCGGGGGTTTTAGCTGAAACTTGAGACTAATTAGGTAGTTGGAGATCTGGCTTGGTTTATCAGGCGCCTGGGCGGCGGTGGTTGGCGGCAAAATCCACGCCACCGTCGGCGTGCCAGCACTGATGCTGGCACCCCGCTATAGTGATAACAGGCTGCTAGGGTGTTTTTGCGAACGTCGTGCGCAATTGTTTTGCCGCATTGATCATATTGGTCAATGCCGTTTCCACCTCCGGCCAGTGACGTGTTTTGAGTCCGCAATCCGGATTCACCCATAGGCGTTCTACCGGAATATATTTTGCGGCGGTGGTTAACAGCGCGGTCATTTCCTCGGTGCTGGGGATGCGTGGTGAATGGATATCATAGGTGCCCGGCCCGATGGCATTGGGGTAATTATAATGTTTGAAGGCATCCAGTAGCGCCATCTGTGAGCGCGAGGTTTCGATGGTGATGACATCCGCATCCAGTTGAGTAATCGAATCAATGATGTCATTAAATTCGGCGTAACACATGTGCGTGTGGATCTGCGTCTGGTTTTTAACACCGGAGGCGCACAAACGAAAACTTTCGGTCGCCCAGGCGAGATAGTCACGCCACTTCGTTTTTCGTAATGGCAGGCCTTCGCGTAATGCAGGCTCATCAATCTGGATGATGTTGATGCCGGCGTTTTCCAAATCGACGACTTCATCGCGCAAGGCCAGTGCAATTTGTCGGCAGGTATCCTGGCGGGGCTGATCATCGCGCACGAATGACCATTGCAATATGGTCACCGGGCCGGTCAACATGCCCTTCATGGGTTTGTCGGTGAGTGACTGGGCATAACGGGTCCATTCCACCGTCATCGGTTTGCTGCGTGCCACATCCCCATAAAGCACCGGTGGTTTGACACAGCGCGATCCATAACTTTGTACCCAACCCTGTTGCGTGAAGGCAAAACCATCAAGCTGTTCACCGAAGTATTCCACCATGTCATTACGTTCGGCTTCACCATGTACCAGGACATCAATGCCAATCGCCAGCTGTTTCTGCACGGTCTCATGGATGTGGGTCTTGATCGTGTGCTCGTAGTCCAGTTGCGAGAGTTTGCCTTGTTTGAACAATTGGCGTGCCGAGCGTATTGCCTGTGTTTGCGGAAATGAGCCTATCGTTGTGGTTGGCAATAAGGGCAGGTTTAATATCTGTTGTTGTATTTTTGCTCGTTGCGGGTAGGCGGAAAAACGTTGGCTCATGTCAGCCGTGACACGACCACTGCGCTCTTTCACTTGTGGGTTATGGATACGTGTCGAGACGGTTCTGGATGTTATCGCCGTTGTATTGTCTTTTAATAATTGATACAGACTCAGCGACTCCGTGTCTAACGCCTGTTTGAGCAAAGAGAGTTCCGCGAGTTTTTGCACTGCGAAGGCCAGCCAGTTTTTTATTTCCGACTCCAGCTCGGTTTCATTGTTGAGGTCAACCGGGCAATGTAATAAGGAACAGGAAGGTGCAATCCATAAACGCTCACCGATACGGCCCTGGATTTTTTTCAACTGATCCAGCATCGGCAGCAGATTACTTTTCCAGATATTGCGCCCATCGATCACACCCACAGACAGAATTTTATAGGCAGGTAATTGATCAAGCACGGTTTGCAGCTGTTGTGGTGCGCGAACCAGATCAATGTGCAAGCCATCCACCGGAAGTCGGCAGGCAAGATGGGTGTTGTCACCGAGGTCATCAAAATAGGTGGTGAGTAATTTCTTTAAGCCGGGCACGAGCAATTGACTATAACTGAATTCAAAGGCTTGTTGCCAGGCGGGTGGTAAATCAAGCGCGAGGATCGGTTCGTCGATTTGCACCCATTCAACCCCCAGCGCTTTGAGTTGCTGCAGGATCGCGCCATACACCGGTAACAATTTGTTGAGCAGGTTTAATTTGTCAAACGTGGCTGAGACACCTTTGCCAAGCCATAGATAGGTCAGCGGCCCCAGTAACACGGGTTTTATTTTGTGGCCAAGGGCGGTGGCTTCACGGATTTCGTCGAATAATTTCGTTGAGCACAGTTTAAATTCCTGCGCTGGTTCAAATTCCGGAACGAGGTAGTGATAGTTGGTATCAAACCATTTTGTCATTTCGCAGGCCGTGGTATCCGCACCGCTGGGTGCGCGGCCACGCGCCATCCGGAAATACGTATCCAATGCATTGTGATCTTCAATATTGCCGAAGCGTGTGGGGATCACGCCCAGCAACAAAGACATATCCAACACCTGGTCGTACCAGGAAAAATCACCGACCGGAATCAAGTCCAGTCCGGCAGCACTTTGGGTTTGCCATTGTTCACGACGTAATTGCTGACCGGTGGCGAGTAATTGGCTTTGATTGAGTTCGCCACGCCAGTAGGCTTCAACGGCCCATTTTAATTCGCGGTTGGGCCCAATCCGGGGAAAGCCGAGGTTGTGTGTAACGATCATGATGAAGTCCGGTAGTTTGTTTTTAACTTGCACGCAGTCTGAATCAGACCTATCCTGCAAACAATCGCATTTATTTCACCCTACATATGAAACTCATTCATGAATATTGAACTGAAACACTTACGCACGCTGACGGCGCTGCGCGATCAGGGTAATCTGGCCAAGGCCGCTGATCATTTACACCTCACCCAATCCGCTCTGTCCCACCAGATTAAAGAACTGGAACAACGATTGGCGGTGAATTTATTTCATCGCCAGGGCCGTTCGTTGCGATTTACCCATGCCGGATCGTATTTGCTGAGCCTGGCGGATCGGATTCTGCCGCAAATGGATTTAGCCGCGCATGAGTTACAACGCATGGGGGCGGGTGAAAGTGGTCGTTTGTATATCGCGCTGGAATGTCACAGTTGTTTTGAATGGCTGATGCCCACCCTGGACAACTACCGGCAACACTGGCCCAAGGTGGAAATGGACTTAACCCTGGCGCACAGTTTCGAACCGCTGGTTGCCTTGACGCGGGGTGACATCGATATGGTGATTACCTCTGATCCCACCAATTATCCCGAGTTACAATTTTTTGCGTTGTTCCAATACCAGGCGGTGTTAGTCATGGCCTGCGATCATCCGTTGGCTAAAAAAGATTTTATTGTGCCGGAGGATTTGCGCCTGGAGACGCTGATTACCTATCCCGTGGATCGGCAGCGGCTGGATATCTATCGCCATTTTCTCGACCCCGCCCACGTCATTCCTGCGGCGCGACGCCAGGCCGAGTTAACCGTGATGATTTTGCAACTGGTGGCGAGTCGGCGTGGTGTCGCGGCATTGCCACACTGGGCGGCCCATCAGCAAATTGCCCAAGGACAATTGGTTGCCAAACCGCTGGGCGAGGCGGGTTATTGGGCGACCTTGTATTGCGGGGTGCGTGCCAGTGATGCGCACGCGGCTTATTTTCAATCCTTCATTGACACCGCACGGGCGGTGTCTGCCCAATCGCTTAACGGCATCAAAATCATTTCAGCCTAAATAACCGTTCCGAAATCGTATCCACTCACTGTATGTAGTGCCGGATTCATTCAGCGGGTCCTGTCGATCAACGTTGCTGCCGACATTGGGATATCTCTAATACCGCTGAATGATACAACATGACGGTGACAAGGCACCTTCTCCCCCTTTGAAAAAGGGGGACTAAGGGGGAATTAGTCTTTTGGAGTTCGAGAACCCCCTCACCCTGCCCTCTCCCACAAGGGGCGAGGGTTCCTAGTTTAAACTTTGGAAATTAAAAAGGGGCGCGGTGTTCGCGCCCCTCGCGGTTTCTTTCGAACAAATCTTTGCTTTACTTCGCGTCTTCGCGGTAAAACCAGACTTTAATGCTGGAAGCCGTCAAAACGCGGCATCATCACGAACTTGCGCCAGTCGCCCCCGTGGGCGTGAACGGCGAACATTTCCTTCGCGTTGAACTTGTCCTTGGGTTGGAGATACACGATCGCCTGAACCTTCTCACCGGTGGAGGAGATGGTGACTTCCCGGACTTCCTTGATCAAACGGCTGGATTGAGGCGCCTCTGGGCGCCAGCCCTCTTGGGCGTTGATGATCCCCATGACCTCATCCATTTCCT